>NZ_JBTCWL010000092.1:0-12908 GCF_054325275.1 Oryzihumus sp. | reverse complement strand
TTGGTGGTGGCCAGGGGCGGGGTCGAACCGCCGACCTTCCGATTTTCAGTCGGACGCTCGTACCAACTGAGCTACCTGGCCGTGGGCAATGCATTCGCGGAGGCCCGAACCTGCGAGGGGATGCAGGGGAGCACGTCCGCGACGGCACGAGGATAGCCCATCCGCGGGGGTGCCGCCGACGCCGGGTGCGCCGGCTCCCGTCAGCCGCGGACAGCTCGGGACCGGCGGCGCCGGCCCGAGAAGGAGGCCACCAGCCGGGCGACCAGCGTGGCGAGGAACATCTGCCCGATCAGCGCCTCGAGCACGGCCACCGCCCACGATGGTGACCAGGGTGGGCAGCAGCACCAGCGAGAGCCAGAAGCTGCCCAGCACGTTCGAGGTCTGCTCGGAACCGAACAGGCGCGCCACCGCCACCGGGAGCGCGAGCACGAGCAGGGCTGCGGACGCCAGCTGGCCGCGGAGACGGCGCAGCACCGAGGAAGCCCACGCGACGACGAGCGCCCCGAGGTGGACCGCACCGGTCAGCACCCGCCCCAAGTCGGCGACCGAGATGGCGCCCGCTGTGTAGGCAAGGAAGATCGCTGTCCGGTTGCCGCAGGACGCTGATAGACAGCCGCGGTGGACACGACGCTGGGGTTCTCCGACCTGCTGCGGTTGATCGACGAACGGTCGACCGCCTTCCGCGCCGCGGTCGCCTCCGCGCCCAGCCTCGACATGCCGGTGCCGACCTGCTCCGAGTGGACGCTGTTCGACCTGGTGCAGCACCTGGGCGCGGGGCGCCGCCGCTGGGCCGCCACCATCGCCGCCGGGCCTGACGCCACGGCCAAGGTCGCACCGCAGGGCGACGTGGCCGCTCCTGGGGAGCGTGAAGCCCTCCTGGACTGGTTGGCCGCATCGACGCAGCAGCTGCTGGACGCACTGCGTGAGGCCGGTCCGGATCGCGGGTGCTGGACCGGCTGGGGTGCCTCGCAGTCGCCGCACACCTGCGGCGCCGTCGCCCGGCACCAGCTCCAGGAGATCGCGGTGCACACCTACGACGCCCAGAGCACCCTGGGCGGCCCGCAGCCGCTGCCGGTCGAGGTGGCCCTCGACGGCGTCGAGGAGTTCCTGTTCACCTGCAACGCGACGACGAGCGCCTGGCCGCACACGCCCACTGCCTTCGAGTACCACGCCACCGAGGGTTGCTCCTGGCGCCTCACGGTCGACGGCGACGGTGCACGATCCGCCCGCATCCCCGCGCCCGGCCCGACGCCCGCCACCGCAGCCGCCGGGGACCCCGACGCGGCCGGCGCCTCCGCGCGGGGGGCGGCCAGCGAGCTGGTCCTGGTGATGTACGACCGCATCCCCCTGGAGTCGGTCGAGCTCGACGGCGACCGACGCCTGTTCGACCTGCTGATCGCCTGGGAACCGGAGGAGTAGGCACCCGAGGGCGCGCTACCTGCTGCGGCGCACCAGCCGGCGGGTGACCGAGCGGTATGCCGCGGGGTTCAGTGGCAGCAGCCACTGCAGCGCGCGCGTGGCCCGGCCGACGTTCAGGCCGGTGTCGTCGAGCACCTCGTCGATGTTGTGCATCGAGAACGGGATGATGTTGGTCCCCCGGGCGTGGTGGCCACGGGTACGCTCCTGCATCCAGGCGAGCCGGCGCTCGACCTGGGCGCGGCGCTCCTCCAGCGGCGGGACCTCGTGCCCGCCGAGCAGCAGGTTGACGATCCAGACCGCGGCCATCTCCGCGCTGAGCGGGCTGAAGAACGAGGAGTTGTAGCCGGCGAAGAACAGCCGCGGCACGGTCAGCGGCTGGATCTGGCGCCACAGCTGGAAGTTGCCGTCCTGGTCGGTGATCCGGCGCTGGATGGCGGGGTCGAGGAAGGGCACCTCCTGGCGGAACCCGGTCCCGCAGACGACCAGGTCGGCCGGCATCAGGGTCCCGTCGCTCAGCTCGGCGTGCGGCCGGCCGTCCTTCTCCAGGAGCCGCTCGACGACCCGGTCGCGGTGCACCCGGATCACGCCGGCGCCGACCCGCTCGAAGAAGCCCTCGGTGGCCAGGGAGACCGTGCTGCGTGCGATGTCCTCGAACGAGCCGTGCGGCACCAGGCCGAGCTCCTGCAGGCCCAGCTGCGCCGTGGTGACCGCCTCGACGCTGCCGAGCATCCGCCGCCGCAGCCCGTTGCCCCGGCCGTGCAGGAACGCCTCGACGCCGGTCGGCTCGATCCAGCGGAAGAGTGCCTCACCCATCCGGGTCAGCATCAGGTACTTGTAGTTGAGGACGCCCTTGATCTTCGTGGGCATCTTCCACAGCAGCTCGCGGGCGACCACGGTCGTGCTCGCCGCGACGTCGCTCACCGGCACGGCGACGTCGCACGCCGACTTGCCGTAGCCGAGGACGACCACGTGCCGCCCGCGGGCCTCCTCGACGTCGTGCAGGTCGCTGGTGGTGACGATGCGACCACCGGCGGCCCGGAACTCCGCCGCCCCGGGCAGGGTCGGCGGCGCCGGGACAGAGAAGATCCCGTTGGCGACGACGAGCTGCTCGTAGGCCCCGGTCACCAGCGCCCCGTCGGAGTCGGAGGTGGTCACCTCCCAGCCGCTCTCGTCCGCCAGGAGCCGGGCGCCGATGACCTCGGTGCCCAGACGCAGGCACTCCTGCAGGTCGAACCGGCGCACATAGCCCTCGAGGTAGGCCTGGACCTGCTCGCCGTTCGGCCACTCCGGGAACGACCGCGGCATCGGGTGGTCGGAGAGCCGGTAGCTGCCCTTGTTGTTCTGCGTGCGCAGACCCGGGTAGCGGCGGGTGCTGCTCCACACCCCGCCCACGTCGGGAGCCGTGTCGAAGACGGTGACCTCGAAGCCGGACTGGCGCAGCACCTTGGCTGTGGCCAGACCGGCGAACCCGGCGCCGATGACCGCGACTGTCACGTTGACCTACCTCGGGGCAGACGGAGGGGGAGGGGCGACAAGCGCCGGAGGGTCAGGGCTCCAGGCCCCGCACGCCTGTCCGGTTTGTCGGGTTCGCCGACCATATCGTTGATGCGTCAAAGGCCGGACAACGATGCGGTATCGGCCGCGAAACCCTTGTCGGCAAACGAAAAGCGCCACTCCCTGAGGGGAGTGGCGCTGGACGCTCTGGCAAGAAGAGCGACCCCGACCGGGCTCGAACCGGCGACCTCCGCCGTGACAGGGCGGCGCGCTAACCAACTGCGCTACGGGGCCTTGATGATGCAAGGTTACTGCGTATCCCCAACGGGATTCGAACCCGTGCTACCGCCGTGAAAGGGCGGGGTCCTAGGCCGCTAGACGATGGGGACCTGGATCTTTCGACCTGTTCAGGACCCCCGCCGCTGTCGAGCGACCAGCTCGGATCCGTCGAGGACTCGGAAAGCATAGGGGAGGAATGCCCCGATCACCAAAATGGGTCGTTCCGCCCCGTCCCGAGCACGAAAACGCCTGCTCAAGGGCGTGCCCAGGCCAGCAGCCGGTCGACCTCCCACGTGTTGACGATGCGCTCGACCGGCACGCCGAGGCGCTGCGCGCGCTCACAGCCGTAGGCGAGGAAGTCCAGCTGCCCGGGCGCGTGGGCGTCGCTGTCGATGGAGAACAGGCAGCCGGCCTCGAGCGCCAGCGCCATCAGCTCGTCCGGGGGGTCGCGCCGCTCCGGGCGGGAGTTGATCTCCACCGCCACGTCGTGGGCGGCGCACGCCTCGAACACTGCCGCCGCGTCGAAGCTGCTCTGGTCGCGGGTGCCGCGCTCGCCCTCGACCAGGCGCCCGGTGCAGTGGCCCAGCACGTTGACCCGCGGGTTCGACACCGCCGCCACCATCCGGGTGGTCATCGGCCCGGCGTTCATCTTCAGCTTGGAGTGCACCGAGGCGACGACGACGTCCAGCTTGCCGAGCATCTCGGGGGTCTGGTCGAGCTCCCCGTCGTCGAGGATGTCGACCTCGATCCCCTTGAGCAGCCGGAACTGCCCGTCGAGGTGCTCGTTGACGGCCTCGATGACCCCGAGCTGCTTCGTCAGCCGTTCGACGGACAGGCCGTTGGCGACCTTGAGCCGCGGCGAGTGGTCGGTCAGCACGAGGTAGTCGTGGCCGAGCTCCATCGCCGTGACCACCATCTCCTCGATGGGCGACCCGCCGTCGGACCAGTCGGAGTGGCAGTGCAGGTCGCCGCGCAGCGCCGCCCGCACCTGCTCCCCACCGGTCGTCAGCGGGCCGGCAGCCTTGTCCTCCAAAGACTTCAGGTATGCCGGGACCTCACCTGCCAGCGCCTCCCGGATGACCGCCTCGGTCGCCGAGCCGATGCCGGGCAGGTCGGTCAGCGACCCCACCTCGGCGCGCTGGCGCAGCTCCTCGGCGTCGGTCGCCCGGACGGTGGCGGCGGCGCCGCGGAAGGCCTTGACGCGGTAGGTGCCGGCGCGGGAGCGCTCGAGCAGGAACGCGATCCGGCGCAACGCCTCGGCGGGCTCGAGGTCCGGGTGCTCAGCCATGCCCCGAAACTAGCCCAGGGCGCCGACTCAGAGCTTGAACTGGGCCCGGACGAAGGTGTCCCAGACGCGGTCGCCGCCGAGCTTGCGCAGCGCGATCATCGCCTTCGCCGCCGGTGTCACGACGTAGCGGGTGCGCGGACGGTCGGCCTCGACCGCCTTCAGCACGACCTTGGCCACGGAGTCCGGCCCGACCGCCAGTCGCGTCGAGTAGTTCTCGGTGGTGGCCTTCCCGCTCTTGGCGAGCAGCTCGGCATACGCGCTCTGGTCGGAGGTGAGCCCGGCGTCGGAGGCGATCCCCTCGTTGACGCGCCCCTCGAAGCCGGTGCGGATCAGCCCCGGCTCGACCACGACGACGTCGATCCCGAACGGCTTGACCTCCACCCGCAGGGCGTCGCTGATGGCCTCCACGGCGTACTTGCTCGCGTGGTAGTAGCCGCCGACGGGGAAGACGATGCGCCCGCCCATGGAGCTGATGTTGACCACGCGGCCGCGGCCGGCCCGGCGCATCCCCGGCAGCACCAGCTGGGTCAGCCGGGAAAGGCCGAAGACGTTGGTCTCGAACATCGTCCGCACGCGGGCCAGGTCGGTCTCCTCGACCGGGCCGTACTCGCCGTAGCCGGCGTTGTTGACGAGCGTGCCGACGCTGCCGTGCTCGTCCTCGACGGCCTTGACCGCCGCGGCCATCGACTCCTCGTCGGTCACGTCCAGGGCCAGGATGCGCGCCCCGGCGATCTCAAGGTCCGCCAGCGTCTCGGGGCGCCGGGCGGTGGCGTAGACGGTGTGGCCGGCGCGCACCAGCATCAGCGCGGTGGCCTCGCCGATGCCGGACGAGCAGCCGGTGATGAGGACGGGGTCGGGGGAGGTCATGGGGCTCAGTCTGCGGCACCCTCCCGTGGGCCCGACAAGGATGTATGCCGACTTGTCACCTTTACGTGGTGCGGGACCTTCGTCCCGGTGCGAAACTCGGCCGGTTGGGCCCGTCGGGCCCGGTCAGGAAAGGTTGCCCATGAAGCTCCACCGCACCGCGCCGGTCGTCACCGGCGTCGCCGTCGCGCTCACCGGCCTGCTCTCCGGGGGGATCCTCACCGCCTCGGCCCACGACGGCCCCAGGGCCTCGTCGAGCCACGTCGCCACGCATGGCGACAGCATCCCCAACGTCACCGTGGTCGAGAACCAGATCAAGGCCTACTACGGCGACACGGTCAACGCCGAGGACGGGCTGCACTACCCCTCCTCGACCGGCAACTACGCCAATGAGATGGCACACATCACCGCCGCGGCCAAGGGCTACCTCAAGGGCCAGGCGTCGCGTAAGCACTCGGGCAAGCCGGCGCTGGTGTTCGACGTCGACGACACGACGCTCAACACCTACAACTACGAGATCTCCTCCACCTTCGCCTACAACCCGACGACCAACGCCGACTTCGTCAACAACGCGAAGTTCCCGGCCGTCTTCGGGATGCCGGCCCTGGTCAACTGGGCCAACGACAACGGCTACACCGTCTTCTTCCTGACCGGCCGCCCGGTCACCCAGCGCGACGGCACTGTGGCCAACCTGGCCAAGGTCGGCTACACCGCGTCGGCTGACGTGGACCACCTGTACCTCAAGGACAAGGTCAACCCGCCGGCCTACCTGCCCTGCGGCGCGGCGTGCACGACGACCGAGTACAAGTCGGGCACCCGCAAGCACATCGAGTCCCTGGGCTACGACATCGTCGCCAACTTCGGCGACCAGTGGTCCGACCTCAACGGCGGCTACGCCGACAAGACCTTCAAGGTGCCGAACCCGATGTACTACCTGCCCTGACCGGGGGCCGATGACGTCGCGGCCGGGACCCACTGAGCGGGGTCCCGGCCGCGGCATTTCCTACCACTTTCGTCGGATTTGGGCATCCCGGATCGTGACACGGATTCATTAGCCCACGTTGGGTCATGGCAAACTTTTGGTTATGACTCTCACCGCTGACCGGGCGACCCGTGCCCGCGAGACCACCGGCGGCAAGGGCCAGTGGGCCCTCGGCGAGACCGAACCCCTCAACGCCAACGAGCGGTTCAAGCGCGAGGACGACGCCCTCAACGTGCGGGCCCGCATCGAGCAGACCTACAGCAAGCAGGGCTTTGCCAGCATCCCGACCGAGGACCTGCACGGCCGGTTCCGCTGGTGGGGGCTCTACACCCAACGCAAGCAGGGCCTCGACGGCCGGCAGACCGGCCACCTCGAGCCGCACGAGCTCGAGGACGAGTACTTCATGCTCCGCGTCCGGGTCGACGGCGGCGCCCTGACCACCGGGCAGCTGCGCGCGATCGGCGAGGTGTCCCGCGACTACGCCCGGGACAGTGCCGACATCACCGACCGGCAGAACATCCAGCTGCACTGGGTGCGGGTCGAGGACGTCCCCGCCATCTGGGAGCGCCTCGAGGGCGTCGGCCTGCTGACCACCGAGGCCTGCGGCGACTGCCCGCGCGTGGTACTCGGCTCCCCGGTGGCCGGCATCAGCAAGGACGAGCTGCTCGACCCCACCTGGGCGATCGAGGAGATCCAGCGCCGCTACGTCGGCAACCCCGACTTCTCCAACCTGCCGCGCAAGTTCAAGTCCGCGATCACCGGCATGCTCACCAACGACGTGGTGCACGAGATCAACGACATCTCCTTCGTCGGCGTGCGGCACCCCGAGCTCGGCCCCGGCTTCGACCTCTGGGTCGGCGGCGGCCTGTCGACCAACCCACGCCTGGCCGAGTGCCTCGGTGTCTTCGTCCGCGAGGAGGAGGTCCCCGACGTCTGGGCCGGGGTCACCTCGATCTTCCGGGACTACGGCTACCGCCGGCTACGGCACAAGGCCCGGCTGAAGTTCCTGCTCGCCGACTGGGGCCCGGAGAAGTTCCGCGAGGTCCTCGAGCAGGAGTACCTCGGCCGCGTGCTGCCCGACGGGCCCGCGCCGGAGCCGACGCCCGACCGTGGCGACCACGTCGGCGCGCACGAGCAGAAGGACGGCAAGTTCTACGTCGGGGTCGCCCCGACCGTGGGCCGGGTCTCCGGCACCCTGCTGCTTGAGCTCGCCGACCTCGTGGAGTCCTACGGCTCGCAGCGCGTCCGGCTCACCCCGCACCAGAAGCTGCTCGTGCTCGACGTGCCCCGGCGCCGGGTCAACACGCTGACCCGCAAGCTGGCCGCGCTCGGGCTGGAGGCCAACCCCTCGGTCTTCCGCCGGCACACCATGGCCTGCACGGGCATCGAGTTCTGCAAGCTGGCCTACGTCGACACCAAGGGCATGGCCACCCGCACCATCGGCGTGCTCGAGGAGCGCCTCGCCGACGTCATCGACGAGATCGACGTCCCGCTGAGCATCCACGTCAACGGCTGCCCCAACTCCTGCGCCCGCATCCAGGTCGCCGACATCGGCCTCAAGGGCCAGCTGGTCAAGGACGCCGACGGCGAGGAGGTCGAGGGCTTCCAGGTCCACCTCGGCGGCACGCTCGGCCTCGACGCCGGCTTCGGTCGCAAGGTCCGCGGCCTGAAGACGACCGCGGCGGAGGCACCGGCATACATCGAGCGGGTGGTGCGCAACTTCGTCAAGGACCGGGAGCCCGGGGAGCGGTTCGCGACCTGGGCGCTGCGCGCGGATGAGGAGCTGCTCGTATGACCACCCCCACGACCACTGCCCTGGACTGGTCGGCCCTGACCCCGGCCGAGCGGGACGAGGCGATCGCGGAGGCAAACGAGCGGCTCGAAGGTGCCCCGGCGGCCGAGGTGGTCCGGTGGGCCGTCGAGCAGTTCGGGGACGACCTCCTCGTGGCCTCCTCGATGCAGGACACGATCCTGCCGCACCTGTTCTCCGCGGCGTTGCCGGGCGTCAAGGTGCTGTTCCTGCAGACCGGCTACCACTTTGCGGAGACGTTGCAGACGCGGGACGAGGCTGCGCGCCGGCTGCCGATCACGGTCGTCGAGGCGCTGCCCCGCCAGAGCGTGGCCGAGCAGGACGAGGAGTACGGCGAGAAGCTGCATGACCGCGACCCCAACCTGTGCTGCTTCCTGCGCAAGGTCGAGCCGCTCGCGCGGGCCCTGGAGGGCCACGCCGCGTGGGTGACCGGCGTGCGCCGGGTGGACGCCCCGACCCGGGCGGGCACCCCGGTCGTCTCCTGGGACGACAAGCACGACCTGGTCAAGGTCAACCCCCTGGTGGCCTGGACCGACGACGACGTCGAGGCCTACCAGGCCGAGCACGACCTGCCACGCAACCCGCTGGTGGCGCAGGGCTACCCGTCGATCGGGTGCGGACCATGCACCCACAAGGTGGCTCCGGGGGCCGACCCACGGTCCGGACGCTGGAGCGGCAAGGACAAGACCGAGTGCGGGATCCACACATGAGCCAGACACAGACCCAGGACGAGACCGCCCGCCGTGCCGGGTCGGGGCGGCTCGCCCTTGACCACCTCGACGCGCTCGAGTCCGAGGCCGTCCACATCATCCGCGAGGTCGTCGCCGAGTTCGAGCGGCCGGTGCTGCTCTTCTCCGGCGGCAAGGACTCCGTCCTCATGCTGCACCTGGCGGCCAAGGCGTTCTGGCCCTCGCCGGTGCCGTTCCCGGTGCTGCACGTCGACACCGGCCACAACTTCCCCGAGGTGCTGGAGTACCGCGACCGCACGGTCGAGCGGCTCGGCGTGCGCCTCGAGGTGGCCCGGGTGCAGGACTACATCGACGACGGCCGGCTGGCCGAGCGCACCGACGGCACCCGCAACCCGCTGCAGACCCAGCCGCTGCTCGACGCCATCGCCGACCACCGCTTCGACGCGGTCTTCGGCGGTGGGCGCCGCGACGAGGAGAAGGCCCGGGCCAAGGAGCGCGTGTTCAGCCTGCGCGACGAGTTCGGCGCCTGGGACCCGCGCAACCAGCGCCCCGAGCTGTGGAACCTCTACAACGGCCGCCACCGCCCCGGCGAGCACGTGCGGGTCTTCCCGCTGTCCAACTGGACCGAGCTGGATGTGTGGCGCTACATCGCCCGCGAGGCCATCGAGCTGCCGCCGCTGTACTACGCGCACGAGCGCGAGGTGTTCCACCGCGACGGCATGTGGCTCGCGGTGGGGCCCTACTCGCTGCCCCGCGAGCACGAGACGGTGGTGACCAGGCAGGTGCGCTACCGCACGGTCGGCGACATGTCCTGCACCGGCGCGGTGGAGTCCGACGCCACCCACGTCGGCGACGTCGTGGTCGAGGTCGCCGCGTCCCGGCTGACTGAGCGCGGCGCGACCCGGGCCGACGACCGGATCTCCGAGGCCGCCATGGAGGACCGCAAGAAGGAGGGCTACTTCTGATGACCGCCCAGCCCACCCTGCTGCGCCTGGCCACCGCCGGCTCGGTCGACGACGGCAAGTCCACCCTCGTGGGCCGGCTGCTGCACGACTCCAAGTCGGTCCTGGCCGACCAGCTCGACGCGGTCGAGCGCGTCTCCCGCGACCGGGGCCTGGCCACCGCCGACCTCGCGCTGCTCACCGACGGCCTGCGCGCCGAGCGGGAGCAGGGCATCACCATCGACGTGGCCTACCGCTACTTCGCCACCGCCGAGCGCTCGTTCATCCTGGCCGACTGCCCCGGGCACGTGCAGTACACCCGCAACACGGTCACCGGGGCCTCGACCGCCGACGCCGTGGTGCTGCTGGTCGACGCCCGCAAGGGCGTGCTCGAGCAGACCCGCCGGCACCTGGCCGTCGCGGCGCTGCTGCGCGTGCCCCACGTGATCGTCGCGGTCAACAAGATCGACCTCGTCGGCTTCGACGGGGACGTGTTCACCCGGGTGCGCGACCAGCTCGCCGACGTGGCCCGCGAGCTCGGCCTGCCCGACGTGCGCGCCATCCCGGTCTCCGCCCTCGAGGGCGACAACGTGGTCGACCGGTCCTCGCGCACCGACTGGTACGACGGGCCGAGCCTGCTGGAGGTCCTGGAGACCCTGCCGGTGGCCGACGACCCGGCCGCGGAGGAGTTCCGCTTCCCCGTCCAGGTCGTGCTGCGCCCCCAGGGCGCCGCGCGCGACGAGGCCCAGCGGGAGTACCGCGGGTATGCCGGGCAGGTCGCGTCCGGGGTCGTCCGGGTCGGCGACGAGGTGACCGTCCTGCCCAGCGGCCGGCGCACCCGGGTGGTCGGCATCGACGCCCCGCACCTCGGCGGCCCGGGCCGGGAGCTCGACCAGGCGTTCGCGCCGATGTCGGTGGCGCTGCGCCTGGCCGACGAGGTCGACGTCGCCCGCGGCGACGTCATCGCGGCGGCGGCGTCCGCGCCCGAGCCCACCCGCGACCTGGTCGCCACCGTCTGCTGGCTCTCCGACGTGCCGCTGAGCAAGCGCGGCCGGGTGCTGCTCAAGCACACGACGCGCACCACGCGCGCCATCGTCGGCTCCGTCGACGGGGTGCTCGACCTCGACCAGGTCAAGGTCGTCGATGCCGAGGACCTCGGGCTCAACGACATCGGCCGCATCCGGCTGCGCACCGCCGACCCGGTGGTGGCCGAGCCCTACAGCACCAGCCGCCGCACCGGCGCGTTCCTGCTCATCGACCCGCAGTCCGGGGCCACGCTGGCCGCCGGCATGGTCGGCGACCCGCTGGCCGGGGAGAGCCGGCACGACGACGAGTGGGACATCTGAGGCGACCATGGGCCCAGCCGTCCTGTTGCTCTCCCACGGGAGCCGAGACCCACGCGCGGCGTTCGTCGTCGGCGAGCTCGTCGCCGCGGTCCGCCGGCGCACCGGGGTCGAGGTGCGCGCCTGCCACCTCGACTTCACCGAGCCGACCCCGGACGTGGCGCTGCAGGACCTGGCCACCGCCGGCCACGACGACATCCGCCTCGTGCCGCTGCTGTTCACCCCCGGCCACCACCTGGGCACGGACGTGCCCACCGCCGTCGCCGCCAGCGGGGTCACCGGCATCGCCGACGTGGGCATCGCGCCCGGCCTGGTCACCGACGACCCGCGCGACCGGGCGCTCCTGCTGCGCGCGCTCACCGACCGGCTCGCCGAGGCCGGCGCCGACGTGGTCGACGGGCTGGTCCTGGCCGCGGCGGGGTCGAGCCACGAGCCGGCCCGGGACGTGGTCTCCGGCCTGGCCCGCGACCTCGGTGAGCTGCACGGCATACCGGCGGTGGCGGCGTTCGCCTCCGCGCACGGGCCGCGCGTGGATGAGGCGCTGGAGGCGCTGCGCGCCGACGGGTGCGCCCGGCCGGCGGTGGCTTCGCTGTTCGTCGCGCCGGGACGGCTGCCGGACGCGGTGACCGCCCGGGCCGGTCAGGTGCCGGTGGCCGACCCGCTGGGCGTCACACCGGCGTTCGTCGACCTGCTGCTGCGCCACGCCGGGGTGCCGGCCGTCGTCTGACTGGTGACGCGGCCTCAGTCGAGACAGAACTCGTTGCCCTCGATGTCCTGCATCACGAGGCACGACTCGTTGAACTCGTCGGCCTGCAGGAGTCGCACGCGCACGGCGCCGAGCGCGACCAGTCGTGAGCACTCGGCCTCGAGTGCGGCCAGGCGCTCGTCACCCACGAGCCCGGTGCCGACCCGCACGTCGAGGTGCAGCCGGTTCTTGACGACCTTGCCCTCGGGGACGCGCTGGAAGAACAGCCGCGGGCCCACACCTGAGGGATCCACGCAGGCGAACGCTGACCCCTGGCGCTCAGGCGGCAGCGCGCGATCGACGTCGTCCCACGTGGCGAAGCCCTCCGGCGGTGGCGGCACGACATACCCCAGCACCTCGCACCAGAAGCGCGCCACGCGCTCGGGCGCCGCGCAGTCGAAGGTGACCTGGACCTGCCTGACCGATGCCATGCGCGCCACCATAGAGGCGGGCCTCAGCCATCGTCCGCGAATTTCACGGTGCCGCGAGACATGGGTCCCGGACGCGTCGCGGCCGCCTGATCGGGGATCTTGACGCGATCTTGACGGCGGACGGTCAGGGGGGCCGATAGCGTCGACCTACGCTCGACTGGTGGAGACGGGAACGCTCGAGACAGACGCGCGGACGGTCACCGAGGCCCCGGCCCCGCAGGCACTCCGGGTGGGCGTGGACCTGCCGGAGAAGCTGAGCTACCGCGCCAAGCGCGCGCTCCTCGGCCCGCCGCTGACCACCGACCAGCTCGCTCACGAGCGGCTCTCGAAGAAGCTCGCCCTCGGGGTGCTGGCCAGCGACTGCATCTCCTCCTCGGCATACGGCTCCGAGGAGATCCTGCTCGTGCTGCTGCCGGTCTTCGGCATCGCCGCCTACGCGTTGCTCCTGCCGATGACGCTGGTCGTCCTCGCGGTGCTGCTGCTGGTGACGCTGACCTACCGGCAGGTCGTGACGACCTACACCAAGGCCGGTGGCTCCTACGTCGTCGCGCGGGAGAACTTCGGCCCGCTGGTGGCGCAGGTCGGCGCCGTCGCGCTGATGCTCGACTACATCGTCACCGTGG
>NZ_JBTCWL010000091.1:0-13024 GCF_054325275.1 Oryzihumus sp. | reverse complement strand
CTTGCCCTCGGGGACGAGCACCCCGCAGGCCATGCCCGCCTTGGTGGCGTAGGCCGCCGCCGAGGCGCTGGTGTTGCCGGTGGAGGCGCAGATGACGGCGCGGGCGCCGGAGCGCGCGGCGGCCGAGATCGCCGTCGTCATCCCACGGTCCTTGAAGGAGCCGGTCGGGTTCAGGCCTTCGTACTTGACCCACACCTGCGCACCGACGACCTCCGAGAGCACCTCGGCGTGGATGAGCGGGGTGCCACCCTCGCCCAGGGTGACCACCGGGGCGCCCTCGAGGGACGGCAGGCGGTCTTGGTACTCGTGGATGACCCCACGCCACAGGTGCGCCATGGTCACTCCCCCTCCACGCGCATGACCGAGGTCACCGCACGGACGGTCGGCAGCCCGGCCAGCGCGTCGACGGTGGCCGACAGGGCGGCGTCAGGCGCCGAGTGGGTCACGATGACCAGGCTGGCCCGCCCGTCCTCCGGCGTCGCCGGGTCGGGGCTGAGCAGCTGCTGGCGGACCGTCTCGATGGAGACCTCGTGCTGGGCGAACGCGGTGGCGACCTGCGCGAGCACGCCCGGGCGGTCGGCCACGTCGAGGCTGATGTGGTAGCGCGTCTGGGCCCGGCCCATCGGCAGGATGGGCAGGTCGGCGTAGGTCGACTCCCCCGGCCCGCGCCCGCCCACGACCTTGTGCCGGGCGACCGCGACGACGTCGCCGAGCACGGCGGAAGCGGTGGGGTCGCCGCCGGCGCCGCGGCCGTAGAACATCAGCTCGCCGGCCGACGCCGCCTCGACGAAGACCGCGTTGAACGCCTCGCGCACCCCGGCCAGCGGGTGGGTCCGGGGGATCATCGCCGGGTGGACGCGCACGGAGATGCCGCGGCCACCGGGCTCGGCCGGGTCGTCGGTGACCTCGCAGATCGCCAGGAGCTTGACCACGCAGTCCATCTCGCGGGCGGCGTGCACGTCGGCGGCGGTGACCTCGGTGATGCCCTCGCGGTAGACGTCCTTGCCGCTGACCCGGGAGTGGAACGCCAGGGAGGCCAGGATCGCGGCCTTGGCGGCGGCGTCGAAGCCCTCGACGTCGGCGGTCGGGTCGGCCTCGGCGTAACCGAGCTCCTGCGCCTGCTCGACCGCCTCGGCGAAGCCGGCGCCGGTCGTGTCCATCTTGTCCAGCACGTAGTTGGTGGTGCCGTTGACGATGCCGAGCACCCGGCGCACGTCGTCACCGGCGAGGGACTCGCGCAGCGGGCGCAGCAACGGGATCGCCCCGGCGACGGCGGCCTCGTAGTAGAGGTCGACGTCGTGCTCCTGCGCGGCCTGGTAGAGCAGCGGACCGTCCTCGGCCAGCAAGGCCTTGTTGGCGGTGACCACGCTGGCACCGTGCTCGAACGCCCGCAGGATCAGGCTTCGCGCCGGCTCGATGCCGCCGATCACCTCGACCACGACGTCGGCGCGGGTGACCAGCTCCTCGGCGTCGGTGGTGAACAGCGACGGGTCGACCCCGGTCTCGCTGCGGTCCTTGCCCGCCCGGCGCACCGCGATGCCGACGACCTGCAGCGGGCGGCCCACCCGGGCAGCCATGTCGTCGGCGTGCTCCGTGAGCAGGCGCGCCACCGCCGTGCCGACCACGCCGCAGCCGAGCAGGGCCACGCGCAGGGGCTGGACGTCCGGACTGGCCTGGTTGCTCACGCTTGCTCCTCACGCATCTCGGGCTTCACGAGCCTGCTGCCATCCTGCCGTGTCCACGCTGTGGACGCGCCATGTTCCGCGATGCGGACGACGTGGCTACTCGACGTCGAGGGCGAGGATGTCCTCGACGGTCTCGCGCCGGACCAGGAGCCGGGCCTGGCCGTCACGGACGGCCACCACCGGCGGGCGGGGCACGTGGTTGTACTGGCTGGACAGGCTGCGGCAGTAGGCCCCGGTGCCGGGGACCGCGATGAGGTCGCCGGGGGCCACGTCGGAGGGCAGGAACTCGTCCTTGACGATGATGTCGCCGCTCTCGCAGTGCTTGCCGACCACGCGCGCCAACGCCGGGAGGGCCTCGCTGCGCCGGTTCGCCAGCGTGCACGAGTAGTCCGCGTCGTACAGCGCCGGTCGGATGTTGTCGCTCATCCCGCCGTCGACGGCGACGTAGGTGCGGGTCGCGGCGCCGTCGAGCAGCACCTCCTTGACGGTGCCGACCTCGTAGAGCGTGAAGGTGCTCGGCCCGGCGATCGCCCGCCCCGGCTCGACCGAGACGCGCGGCACGGCGACCCCGTCGGCCCGGCACTCGCGGGCGACGATCTCGGCCATGCCGGCGGCCAGCACCTTCGGCGCCAGGGGGTCGTGCTGGGTGGTGTAGGCGATGCCGAAGCCGCCGCCGAGGTCGAGCTCGGGCAGCTCGACCCCGTGCTCGCGCGCGACGTCGAGGTGCAGGCCCATGACCCGACGGGCCGCGACCTCGAAGCCGCTGACGTCGAAGATCTGGCTGCCGATGTGGCTGTGCAGCCCCTTGAGCGAGAGGTATGCCGGGTGCTCCAGCACGCGCCGGACCGCCTCGGCCGCCTGTCCCCCGGACAGGCTGAACCCGAACTTCTGGTCCTCGTGGGCGGTGGCGATGTACTCGTGGGTGTGGGCCTCGACGCCCACGGTCACCCGGAGGAGGACCGGGGCGACGACCCCGAGCCGCCGCGCCGCTGCGGCCACGCGGTCGATCTCCTCGAAGGAGTCGAGAACGATCCTGCCGACGCCGTGGCGCAGCGCCGCCTCGATCTCGGCGACGGACTTGTTGTTGCCGTGCAGGCCGATCCGCTCCCCCGGGACGCCGGCGCGGATCGCGACCGCGAGCTCCCCGCCGGAGCAGACGTCGAGGTGCAGCCCCTCCTCGTGGACCCACCGGGCCACCTGGGTGCACAGGAACGCCTTGCCCGCGTAGTAGACGTCGGCGCCGCCGCACAGGTCGCCGAACGCCTCGGCGAAGGCCTCCTTGAACTCGCGGGCGCGGCCCCGGAAGTCCTCCTCGTCGATGACGTAGGCCGGGGTGCCGAACTCGGCCGCGATGTCACGGACGTCGACCCCGCCGACGGTCAGCTCGCCGTCCCGGGCGCGGCCCACCGACCGGGCCCACAGGTGGGTGACCAGGTCGTTGGCGTCCGCCGGGGGCTTGAGCCACGACGGCCCGCGGTAGCCCTCGGCGTGCATCGCCCCGGCCTCGTGGGCGCGCATCAGATCTGCTCCGGCGCCGAGACGCCCAGCAGGCCCAGGCCGCTGGCGAGCACCTGCCGGGAGGCGTCGTTGAGCCACAGCCGGGTGCGGTGGAGGTCGGTGACCTCCTCCTCGGCGCGCGGCCGGACCCGACACTCGTCGTACCACTTGTGCAGGCGGGCGGCGAGGTCCTCGAGGTAGCGGGCAACCCGGTGCGGCTCGCGCAGCTGCGCCGCCTGCGCGACCACCCGCGGGAAGTCCCCGAGGATCGCGAGCAGCGCCGACTCGGTCTCATGGGTCAGCAGCGCCGGCTCGAAGCCGTCCTCGCGACGCACCCCGTCCTCGGCCGCCAGCCGCGCGACCCGGCAGGTGCGGGCGTGGGCGTACTGCACGTAGAACACGGGGTTCTCGTTGCTGTGCTTCGCCAGCAGGTCGAGGTCGATGTCGATCGTGGAGTCGGTCGAGGACCGGGTGAGGGCGTAGCGGGCGGCGTCGACACCGACGGCCTCGACGAGGTCCTCGAGCACCACGACCGTGCCGGCCCGCTTGCTCATCCGCACCGGCTGGCCGTCCTTGACCAGGTTGACCATCTGGCCGATGAGGATCTCGAGGTTCTCGTGCGGGGTGTCGCCGAACGCGGCGCACATCGCCATCATCCGCGAGACATAGCCGTGGTGGTCGGCGCCGAGCATGATGAACACCCGGTCGAAGCCACGCTCGCGCTTGTCGAGGTAGTAGGCCAGGTCACCGGAGATGTAGGCCGGCTTGCCGTCGCTCTTGATGACGACCCGGTCCTTGTCGTCGCCGTAGTCGGTGGTGCGCAGCCACCGGGCACCGTCCTTCTCGTACATCACGCCGAGCTCGGTCAGCCGGGCGACCGCGCGCTCGACGGCGCCCGACTCGTGCAGCGAGTTCTCGTGGAAGTACACGTCGAAGTCGACGCCGAAATCATGCAGCGAGGACTTGATCTCGCCGAACATCAGCTCGACGCCGAGCGCCCGGAAGCGTTCCTGCGCCTGGTCGTCGGGCAGGTCGAGGAGGCCCGGCTCCTGCTCCATCACGGTGGTGGCGATGTCGCTGATGTAGGCCCCGGCGTAGCCGTCCTCGGGCGCCTGCTGCCCCTTCGCGGCGGCCAGCAAGGACCGGGCGAACCGGTCGATCTGGGCGCCGTGGTCGTTGAAGTAGTACTCCCGGGTGACCTCGGCCCCGGAGGCCTCGAGGATGCGGGCCAGGGAGTCGCCGACGGCGGCCCAGCGGGTACCCCCGAGGTGGATCGGGCCGGTCGGGTTCGCCGAGACGAACTCGACGTTGACCCGCTTGCCGGCCTCCGCGTCGCCGCGCCCGTAGGCCGGCCCGGCCTCCACGATGGTCCGCGCCAGCTCCCCCGCCGAGGCCGCATCCAGCGTGATGTTCAGGAACCCCGGGCCGGCGACGTCGACGGCCTTGACCCCCGCCACCGCACCCAGACGCGCGGCGAGCCGGGACGCGACCTCCCGCGGCGGCATACCGGCACCCTTGGCCAGCTGCAACGCCACGTTCGTGGCCCAGTCCCCGTGCTCCCGGCTGCGCGGACGCTCCACCCGCACCTCATCCGGCACGACGACGGTCAGCTCGCCCGCCTCCACGGCGGCAACGAGCGCGGAGCGGATGGCCAGCGCAAGCTCTTCGGGGGTCACCTCCCGAAGTCTAGGGCGCGGACTCAGCCCTCCTCGGGGGTGTCCACGCCGGCTTCAGTGCCGGTCTCGGGGGCGCGCTCGAGGCGCTCGGGCGCCGAGACGCCGAGCAGGCCGAGACCGTTGGCCAGCACCACGCGCGTGGCCTCGTTGAGCCACAGCCGGGTGCGGTTCAGGTCGGTGACCTCCTCGCCCGCGTGCGGGCGCACGCGGCACTCGTCGTACCACTTGTGGAAGCGGCCGGCGAGGTCCTCCAGGTAGCGCGCGACGCGGTGCGGCTCGCGCAGCTGCGCCGCCTGGGCCACCACCCGCGGGAAGTCGCCCAGGGTCGCCAGCAGCGCCGACTCGGTCTCGTGGGTCAGCAGCGCCGGGTCGAAGCCCTCCTCGCGGCGCACCCCGTCCTCGCCCGCGAGCCGGCTGACGTTGCAGGTGCGCGCGTGGGCGTACTGCACGTAGAACACCGGGTTGTCGTTGGACTGCCGGCGCAGGTCCTCGCCGTTGAGCGAGAGCGGGCTGTCCGCGGGGTAGCGCGCCAGCGTGTAGCGGATGCCGTCGGCCCCGATCCAGTCCAGCAGCTCGCTGAGGTAGATGGCGTTGCCGCGGCGCTTGCCCATGCGCTCCCCGGCGATGTTGATCAGCTGGCCGATCAGCACCTCGATGTTGACCTCGGGGTCGTCCCCCGCGCACGCAGCGATGGCCTTGAGCCGGCCGACGTAGCCGTGGTGGTCGGCGCCGAGCAGGTAGATCTTCTCGGGGAAGCCGCGGTCCTTCTTGGACAGGTAGTAGGCAGCGTCGGCGGCGAAGTAGGTCGGCTCGCCGTTGGCGCGCACCATCACCCGGTCGCGGTCGTCGCCGAAGTCGGTGGTGCGCAGCCAGGTCGCGCCGTCGGCCTCGAAGACGTGGCCCTGCTCGCGCAGCCGAGCCACCGCCTGCTCGACCGCACCGGCCTCGTGCAGCGCCTTCTCGGAGAACCACACGTCGAAGTGGACGCCGAACGCCTCCAGCGTCGAGCGGATGTCGGCCAGCTCGGCGCGGTAGCCCAGCTCGCGGGCCACGGCCAGGGCCTCCTCCTCGGGCAGCTCGAGCAGGTCGGGACGCTCGGCCACCACGATGCGGGCCAGGTCGGTGACGTACTCCCCGGGGTAGCCGCCCTCGGGCACCTCGGTCCCCCGTGCCCGGGCCAGGATCGAGCCGGCGAACTTGTCCATCTGGGCGCCGGCGTCGTTGACGTAGTACTCGGCGGTGACCTGCGCACCCGAGGCCACGAGCAGCCGGTGCAGCGCGTCGCCGAGCGCGGCCCAGCGGGTGTGGCCGATGTGCAGCGGGCCGGTCGGGTTGCCGGAGACGAACTCCAGGTTGATGGTGTGCCCGGCCATGGCCTCGTTGCGCCCGTAGGCCGGCCCCGCCTCCACGATGGTCCGCGCCAGCTCCCCCGCCGAGGCCGC
The DNA here is from genome assembly GCF_054325275.1 of Oryzihumus sp. Taxonomy (NCBI): domain Bacteria; kingdom Bacillati; phylum Actinomycetota; class Actinomycetes; order Micrococcales; family Intrasporangiaceae; genus Oryzihumus; species Oryzihumus sp. Next base: position 6,724 of record NZ_JBTCWL010000091.1, on the reverse strand, counting down.
ATCCAGCGTGATGTTCAGGAACCCCGGACCCGCCACGTCCACCGCCTTGACCCCCGCCACCGCACCCAGACGCGCGGCAAGCCGGGACGCGACCTCCCGCGGCGGCATACCGGCACCCCTGGCCAGCTGCAACGCCACGTTCGTGGCCCAGTCCCCGTGCTCCCGGCTGCGCGGACGCTCCACCCGCACCTCATCCGGCACGACGACGGACAGCTCGCCCGCCTCCACGGCGGCAACGAGCGCGGAGCGGATGGCCAGCGCAAGCTCTTCGGGGGTCACGCGGACCAGCCTAAAGGGGCAGGTGAGCGCCTCCGGACGGTGCCCTCGGCGGCCTCCTAGACCCGCCCGCCGACGGCCAGGATGCCGATGAGCGCGAGCAGCTCGTCCGGCTCGAACGGCTTGGCGATGAACCCGTCGACGCCGGCCTGCTCGGCCTGGGCACGGTGGTGGGACTGCACCGACGCGGTGACCATGATGATCGGGATGTCCATCAGCCGCGGGTCCGCGCGGATCATCGAGACGGTCCACCAGCCGTCGCGCCGTGGCATCAGCGCGTCGACGGTGATGACGTCCGGCAGCGGCTGCGAGGTGTCGGCGAGGATCTCCAGCGCCTCCTCGCCGTCGCGCGCCTCGATCACCTCGTAACCCTCGAGCTCCAGGTTCACCCGGATCAGCGTGCGGATCTGGTCGGTGTCGTCGACGACGAGGATGCGACCGCTCCCCTCGGCATCGTGATAGCCGTACCTCGCACTGCTGCTGCGACCCGGCCCGCCCCATTCCATGAAACCCACCCTAGGCTGCTAACCTCATCCGGCGCGCTCGATCCGGGCCGGAAACCCTTCCGGCAGCGGTCGTTGGCCCCCGTAGCTCAGGGGATAGAGCACCGCCCTCCGGAGGCGGGAGCGCAGGTTCGAATCCTGCCGGGGGCACCACGCGCACGAGGACCCCTCGCCCACCAGGGCGAGGGGTCCTTTCTCATGTATGCCGTGCGCCGCATCCCAGCGGACCTCACCACCCCACCTGCCGAGGGGGAGGTTTGGGCGTGTCAGCGCTGGCTGGCGTCGCTGACCTCGCCGACGAGCTCCTCCAGCACGTCCTCGAGGAACACCACGCCCTGGTTGCTGCCGTCGGTGTCGACGACGCGGGCGAGGTGGGAGCCGGTGCGCTGCATCGTGGCGAGCACGTCCTCGACCTCGTCGCCGGGGGCCACCGTGGCCAGCCGGCGGACGCGCTTGAGTGGGACCGGCTGGGTGTGCTCCTCCTCGTCGGCGTAGAGCACGTCCTTCAGGTGCAGGTAGCCGGCGAGGTCGCCAGAGGCGTCGGTGAACGGGTAGCGCGAGAAGCCGTGGCGGGCGACCAGGCGCTCGACGTCGTCGGGCGTGGCCCCGATCGGCAGCGTGACCAGCTGGTCCAGCGGCACGGCCACCTCGCCGGCGACCCGGTCGCTGAACTCGATCGCCCCGCGGACCATGCCGTGCCGCTCCCGCTCGATCAGCCCCTCCCGGTGGCTCTCGGCGACGATGTGCTGGACCTCCTCGGCGGTGAACGCGGAAGCGATCTCGTCCTTGGGCTCGACGCCGACGAGGCGCACGAAGGCCTTGGCCACGCCCTCCATCAGCCGGATGACCGGTCGCAGGCCGCGGGCGATGTAGAGCAGCGGCGGCGCCAGCGCCAGCGCCGCCTTGTCCGGGCCCGCGATGGCGAGGTTCTTGGGCACCATCTCGCCGACGACCACGTGCAGGTAGGCCACGACCAGCAGGGCCAGCACGATGGCCAGCGGGTGCGCCACCCCGGCGGGCAGGTGCACGGCGTGGAGGACCGGCAGGATCAGCTCGTGCAGCGCCGACTCGGCCACCGCACCGAGCCCGAGCGAGCAGAGCGTGATGCCGAGCTGGGCCGCGGCCAGCAGGGAGGCCACCTGCTCCAGCGCCTCGAGGCTGACCTGCGCCCGCCTGCTGCCCTCCTCAGCCATCGGCTCCAGCTGCGAGCGCCGCGCCGCCATGACGGCGAACTCGGCGCCGACGAAGAAGGCGTTGCCCAGCAACAGCAGCAGCGACAGCCACAGGGCGAGGCTCGGGCTCATGCTCGCTCCTCCGCCCGCTCGCCGGTATGCCGTGTGCCCGCCTCGTCGTCCGGCTCGGGCGGGTGCGGCGTGAACCTCAGCCGGTCCACGCGCCGCCCGTCCATGGCCTCCACCCGCACGGTCCAGCCGGGCACCGTGACGGTGTCGCCGACGACGGGGACGCGTCCCAGCGCCGCCATGACGAAGCCGCCGACGGTCTCGTAGGCCGGGCCCTCGGGCACGTCGGCGCCGAGGCGGTCGTGCACCTCGTCCGGACGCCACAGCCCGGGCACCGTCCAGGACCCGTCGGTCATCTCCCGGCCGGTGGTGCGGCTGCGGTCGTGCTCGTCGCTGACCTCCCCGACGATCTCCTCGATGACGTCCTCGAGGGTCACCAGCCCCGAGGTGCCGCCGTACTCGTCGACCACCACGGCGAGCTGCATGCCCGATCCGCGCAGCAGGAGCAGGAGGGGGTCGAGCCGGATCGTCTCGGGCACGAGGGTCGGGTCGATCATGAGCGCCGAGACCGGCACGTCCTCGCGCCGCTCGTGCGGCACCGCGATGGCGCGCTTGACGTGAACGAGGCCGTCGACGTCGTCCCAGTCCTCGCCGATCACGGGGAAGCGCGAGTGGCCGGTGCGGCGGGCCAGGCGCAGCACGTCGGCGGCGGAGGCGGTGCGCTCGATCGCGGTGCACCGCACCCGCGGGGTCATGACGTCGGCGGCGGTCTGCTCACCGAAGTCCAGCGAGCGGGTCACCAGGCGCGCGGTCGTCTCGTCGAGCGTGCCGGCCGCCGCCGAGCGGCGCACCAGCGAGGCGAGCTCCTGCGGGGTGCGGGCGCCGGACAGCTCCTCCTGCGGGGTGATGCCGAACGCCTTGAGCACCAGGTTGGCCGAGCCGTTGAGCACCACGATCAGAGGGCGGGTCACCACCGAGAAGAGGCGCACCGGCACGGCGACGAGCTTGGCCATCCCGAGCGGCTCGGAGATGCCGAGGAACTGCGGGACCAGCTCGCCGAAGATCATCGAGAACACCGTGGCGAGGAACAGCGCCAGCCCGGCGGACACCGGCTCCACCGCCCCCTGCGGCACGCCCACCGCCGCCACGGGGGTGGCCAGCAGCCGGCCGACCGAGGGCTCGGCGATGAAGCCGAGGACCAGGGTGGTCAGGGTGATGCCGACCTGGGCCGCGGAGAGCTGGGTCGACAGCTGGCGCAGCGAGGTCAGCACCCTCCCCGCGGCGTGGTCACCCTCGTCGACGGCGCGCTGGACGGTGGGCTTGTCGAGCGCGACGAAGGAGAACTCCGCGGCGACGAAGACCGCCGTGCCAAATGTCAACGCCACGCCGGCGAGGACCAGCAGCCATTCGGTCATAGTGCGTCCATCCTAGAGAGCAGCCGCCCCCGCGGCGGGGTCCCGGCCTGCGGGATGACCCTGAGATCCCCCTGAGATCACCCGAAATGCCGGGCTCGCGTGCGGCCTCCCGTGGTGGGATGAGCGGCATGAGTGAGACCGGGGACCAGACATGACCACGACCGCACTACCCCAGCACGGCACCCGCATCGAGGTGCACGAGCTGACCAAGCGCTTCGGCAGCTTCACCGCCGTCGACCGGCTCAGCTTCAGCGTCGAGCCGGGCCGGATCACCGGCTTCCTCGGCCCCAACGGCGCCGGGAAGACGACGACGCTGCGCATGCTGCTGGGCCTCGTCCGCCCCACCGCGGGCACGGCGACCATCGGCGGACAGCGCTACCACGACCTGACCGCCCCCCAGCGGGTCGTCGGCTCGGCACTGGAGGCCACCAACTTCCACCCGGGGCGGACCGGTCGCGACCACCTGCGGGTACTCGCGGACACCGCCGGCATCGACTCCCGGCGGGTGGACGAGATGCTCGAGCTGGTCGGCATCCCCGCCGCGGCGCGCAAGCGGGCCGGCGGCTACTCCATGGGGATGCGGCAGCGGCTTGGCCTGGCCGCCGCGCTGCTCGGGGACCCGCAGGTGCTCATCCTCGACGAGCCGGCCAACGGCCTGGACCCCGAGGGCATCCGCTGGCTGCGCCTCTTCCTGCGCCACCTGAGCGGCCAGGGCAAGACCGTGCTCATCTCCAGCCACATGCTGCAGGAGGTCGAGCAGACCGTCGACGACGTCGTCATCATCGCCAACGGCCGCCTCGTGCGGCAGGGCGCGATGGCCGACCTCCACGGCGAGAAGCGGGCGGTCGTGCGCACGACCGACGCCGCGGCGCTGGCCCGGGCGCTGCTCGACGCCGGCATCACCGCCGACCCGGCCACCGACGGCCAGCTCGACGTGCACACCGGTGACCTCGCCCGCGTCGGCGACGTCGCCCTCGCCGCCGGGCTGCCCGTGCACGAGCTGCGCCAGCACCAGACCGACCTCGAGGCGCTGTTCTTCCAGCTGACCGAGGACCCGGCCAACCGCAACCGCAACCTGGACGGCGCACCCGACCCCGTCACCCTTCCCGGCGGCACGCCCGCCCCGACCGAGAGCGCGGTGCGCTGATGAACGGCGCGATCAGGTCCGAGTTCCGCAAGATCTTCACGACCCGCCTCTGGTGGGGCATGGCCATCGGCGTCGTCGTCGTGGGAGGCGGCCTCGCGGCCGTCCTCGGCGGCCTGGCGGGGCAGGGTGAGGGGCAGAACGCCCTCCCCGCCCTCGACAAGCCCGGCATGGTCACCACCGTCTACACCGCCGGCCTGAGCCTGGCCTACCTGCTCACCCTGGCCATCGGCGTCATGGTGATCGGCGCGGAGTACCGGCACAAGACGATTACGGCGACCTTCCTGTCCACCCCCCGCCGCGTCGAGGTGATGCTGGCCAAGGTCGTCGCGCTGCTCGGCGTCGGCGCCTTCTACGGCGTGCTCTTCTGCCTCAGCTCGGTGGGCGTCGGCGCCACCATCATCACGCTGCGCGGCTTCGACCCGTTCCCGGCCGGCGAGCACGTCTGGCGCACCCTCGCCCTGAGCCTGCTGGCCCTCGGCCTCTGGGCGCTCATCGGCCTCGGCGCGGGCATCCTCATCAGCAACCAGGTCGCGGCGCTGCTCATCTCGATCGGCATCGCCTGGATCGGGCAGTCCCTGATGTCCCTGGCTTTCCTGGCGCTGCACTGGACTACGGCCAACGAGTTGCTGCCGGCCAACGCCACCAACGCCATGGTGTCGGGTCTCTCCCGAGGCTTCAGCGGCGAGACGGTCGACCAGCTGAGCTGGTGGGGCGGGGCCCTCGTCCTGGCCGCGTATGCCGCGGTGCTGGCCGGCGTCGGGTCGTTCCTGACGGTGCGCCGCGACGTGACCTAACTCGCCCCTGACGGAGGGGATGGCGACGGCGTGGCCCCCGGCCTGCGGGGATAGGCTGGGGGCCGCCCGTAGTTATCGTCACCGTCGACGCGATGAAAGAGGCGATGTTCGCCGTGTCCGCCCAGCCACCGACCAACGACCCCATGGCAGCTTTCGGACCCAACGAGTGGCTCGTGGACGAGCTGTACCAGCAGTACCTGCAGGACAAGAACTCCGTCGACAAGGCGTGGTGGGAGTTCTTCGCCGACTACCAGCCGACCGACGGCCGCCAGGCCAACGGCAACGGCGCGGTGGCCACGGCCCCCGCCACCCCGGCCACCCCCGCTCCTGCCGCGGTCCCGGCCGCTCCGGCCCCCGCCAAGGCCGCCCCGGCCGCCCCCACCGAGGCGCCGGCCGAGCCCAAGGCCGCCGAGCCGGCCAAGCCCACCCCGCGTGACGCCCCCGCGGTCAAGCCCACCGGCCCCACGAGCGAGGACGAGACGGTGCCGCTGCGTGGGCCGGCCGCCCGTGTCGTCACCAACATGGAGAGCAGCCTCGCCGTCCCGACGGCGACCAGCGTGCGGGCCGTGCCGGCCAAGCTGCTCATCGACAACCGCGTGGTCATCAACAACCACCTGCAGCGCAGCCGCGGCGGCAAGGTCAGCTTCACCCACCTCATCGGCTACGCCGTGGTGAAGGCCCTGGCGGTCATGCCGGAGATGAACAACGGCTACACCGAGAAGGACGGCAAGCCGGCGCTGGTCCGGCCGGCCCACGTCAACCTCGGCCTCGCGATCGACATCGCCAAGCCCGACGGCACCCGCCAGCTGCTCGTGCCGAGCATCAAGGCCGCCGAGACCATGGACTTCGCGCACTTCTGGACGGCCTACGAGGACGTCGTGCGCAAGGCCCGCAACAACAAGCTGACCGTCGAGGACTTCGCGGGCACCACGATAAGCCTGACCAACCCGGGCACCATCGGCACCGTGCACTCGGTGCCGCGCCTGATGTCCGGCCAGGGCACGATCGTCGGCGTCGGCTCGCTGGACTACCCCGCCGAGTGGCAGGGCGCCAACCAGGAGACGATCAACCGCAACGCCGTCAGCAAGATCCTCACGCTGACCAGCACCTACGACCACCGCATCATCCAGGGCGCCCAGTCCGGTGACTTCCTGCGCATCGTCAACGCCTTGCTGCTCGGCGAGAACGGCTTCTACGACGAGATCTTCGAGTCGCTGCGCATCCCCTACGAGCCGGTGCGCTGGGTCCGCGACATCTCCGCCAGCCACGACGACGACGTCAACAAGACGGCCCGCGTGCAGGAGCTCATCCACGCCTACCGCGTGCGCGGCCACCTCATGGCCGACAC
>NZ_JBTCWL010000090.1:0-13425 GCF_054325275.1 Oryzihumus sp. | reverse complement strand
CAGGAGGACCCGTGGCAGCACTTCGCCCGCACCCACGCCATCGGCCAGGTCGTGCCGGGCAAGGTCACCAAGCTGGTGCCGTTCGGTGCGTTCGTCCGCGTGGACGACGGCATCGAGGGCCTGGTCCACATCTCCGAGCTGGCCGAGCGCCACGTGGAGGTCCCGGAGCAGGTCGTGCAGGTCGGCGACGACATCTTCGTCAAGGTCATCGACATCGACCTCGAGCGTCGCCGCATCTCGCTCTCGCTCAAGCAGGCCAACGAGGCCGGCGCGCAGGTCGAGGAGTTCGACCCGACGCTCTACGGCATGGCCGCGGAGTACGACGAGCAGGGCAACTACAAGTACCCCGAGGGCTTCGACCCCGAGACCAACGAGTGGCTCGAGGGCCACGAGGAGGCTCGCGAGAAGTGGGAGAAGCAGTACGCCGAGGCGCACGCCCGCTGGGAGGCCCACAAGCAGCAGGTCGAGGCCGCTGCCAAGGCCGACGCGGAGGCTGCCGCCAACGCGGACGTGCCGACGACCTACTCCTCGGGTGGCTCGTCCTCCAGCGCGTCCACCGAGTCGGCCCCCTCGGCCGGCGAGGGCACCCTGGCCTCCGACGAGGCCCTGGCCGCCCTGCGCGAGAAGCTCACGGGCAACTGAGCAGCTACGCCGTGACGCTCACCTGAGCATCGCTGCGACGAGGGCCCGGACCGCACTGCGGTCCGGGCCCTCGTGCGTTCCCGTCCGGCGCCACCCGGCCCCATCGGGCCTCGCCCGGCCCGGCGAGCAGCAAACCGGGCAGTCCGGCGGTCGCGGTCGGCGGCTCGAGAAGCGCTGGCGTCGGGACTTGACCGGTACAGAAGCCGGCATTACTGTATCGGTACAGAAATCGTCCCGCCTAGTACCGATTGGCACCACCGTGAGCACTGCAACCATCGCCGCCTTCCACGTCCGGGCCGTCGCCGAGCGCGAGGTCCTCAGCGCCCGTCCCGACGCGCCCGTCGTCGTCGAGCAGCCGGCACCGGCGCGCCGTCCCCGCCTCGAGCGGTCGCGCACCGGCCTGGCCTCGGTCCTCCACCGCGCCGCGGACCGCGTCGCGCCGGCCTACGGCGCCCCCTGCTGACGCCCCGCACCCGCCCGTCACGCCCGTGAGAAGGTGAGGCGTGGCCAAGGTGACCCTGCAGACCATCGCCGACCAGGTCGGTGTGAGCCGGATGACGGTCTCCAACGCCTTCTCCCGCCCCGACCAGCTCTCGGCCTCGCTGCGGGAGCGCATCCTCGAGGCGGCCCGCGAGCTCGGCTACGTCGGGCCCGACCCCAGTGCACGGGCGCTGGCCCGGGGGAGCACCGGTGCGGTGGGCGTCCTGCTCACCGACGCGCTGCAGTACGCCTTCGCCGACGAGGTCGCGATGGCCTTCCTCGGGGCCATCGCCTCCGAGCTGGCCCCGACCGGGCTCGCCCTCACCCTGCTGACCTCGTCCGAGACCAGCGGCCGGGTCCCCGCGCGAGACGTGGCCATGGACGGCGCGCTGGTCTACTCCTGTGACCCCACCACGCCCGCCGTGGAGTGGCTTCGCAAGCGCGGCCTGCCCCTGGTCTTCGTCGACCAGGTGCAGGCCCCCGGCGTGCCCAGCGTCAACGTCGACGACCGGGGCGGCGCCCGGGCCGCGGCCCAGCACCTGGTCGACCTCGGTCACCGCCGCATCGGGATCGTCAGCGCGGCAGTGGGCGGCTCGTTCGGCCTCGACCCCGACCCGCTGGCCTCGCCTCTGGCCCACCCGGTGCGGCAGCGGCTGCTGGGGTGGCTCGAGGCCCTCCGTGCCGCGGGGATCGACCCGCCGGTGGTCAAGGTCCCCGACTCGGGTCACGACGACTACCTCGCCGGCGCGAGGCTGCTGCTGGCGCTGCCCGAGCGGCCGACCGCCATCCTGTGCTTCTCCGACGTCGTGGCCGCAGCCGTCGTTCACGCCGCCGAGGACGCCGGGCTGCGCGTGCCCGAGGACCTGTCGGTGGTCGGCTTCGACGACAGCCCGATGGCGGCCCGGATGCGGCCCGCGCTGACCACCGTCCGCCAGGACTTCGCCGCCAAGGGCAAGGTCGCCGCCGCCGAGCTGACGGGTGCGCTCGCGGCGCCCCGCTCGGACGTCCGTCGCCGGGCCCGGCACCACGTCCTGCCCACCGAGCTCGTGGTGCGGGCCAGCACCGCGCCACCCCGCCGAGACCAGGAAGGGTCCTGACATGCCACGCACCATCGCGACGAACACGAGGGTCGACCTCGACGGGCTGCTGGACTTCATCCGGCCGCGGCACCAGATGGTGCTGGTCACCCGCCGCCACGACGGTGAGCCGCAGCTCTCGCCGGTCACGGGCGGGGTGGACGCGCAGGGCCGCATCGTCATCTCCACCTACCCCGAGCGCGCCAAGACCGCGAACGCGCGACGGGACGCGCGGGCCAGCGTGATGGTGCTGTCGGACGACTTCGGTGGCCCTTGGGTCCAGGTCGACGGCCAGGTCGAGGTGCTCGACATGCCGGAGTCGCTGGAGCCGCTCGTCGACTACTACCGCGCCATCTCCGGCGAGCACCCGGACTGGGACGACTACCGCGCCGCGATGCACCGGCAGGGCAAGAGCCTGCTGCGGCTCACCCCGCACCGCTGGGGCCCGGTGGCCACGGGCGGCTTCCCCGCCCGTCTGGCCGACGACTGAGGCGTGCCCCGGCGGTAGGGTCGGCGCCATGCTGCGCGTGGGGCTCTCCGGCGGGATCGGGTCGGGCAAGTCGACGGTCGCCGACCGGCTGCGGGAGCTCGGCGCCCTCGTCGTCGACAGTGACCTCCTGGCCCGCGAGGTCGTCGCGCCGGGCGCGGAGGGCCTGGCCGCGGTGGTGGAGCGGTTCGGGCCGCAGGTGCTGTCGGCGGACGGCTCGCTGGACCGGGCAGCCCTGGGTGCCATCGTGTTCGCCGACGGCGCCGGCCGGCGCGACCTCGAGCGGATCACCCATCCGCGCATCGCCGCCCGCGCGGGAGAGCTCGTCGCCGCGGCGCCGCCGGAGGCGGTGGTCGTCCACGACGTGCCCCTCCTGGTCGAGAAGCGCATGGGCGCCGGCTACCACCTCGTGCTCATCGTGGACGCCGACGAGTCGACCCGTATCGCGCGCCTCACCACGCTGCGCGGCCTCACCGAGGCCGACGCCAAGGCACGCATCGCCACGCAGGCGACCGACGAGCAGCGCCGAGCCGCCGCCGACGTGCTGCTGCCCAACGACGGGACCGTCGAGCAGGTCCGGGCGGCGGTCGACGGGCTCTGGCGGGAGCGGCTGGTCCCGTTCAACGACAACCTGGTCCACGGCCGGCGCAGCCGCGGGCCCGAGGTGCCGGCACTGGTCGGCCCGGACGCGTCGTGGCCGGCCCAGGCCGCGCGTCTGGTCGAGCGGATCGCCCTGGCGCTGGGGGAGCGGGCGGTCGCTGTCGACCACATCGGCTCGACCAGCGTGCCCGGGCTGCTGGCCAAGGACGTCATCGACCTGCAGGTGTCGGTGCGCCGGCTCGAGGACGCCGACGACGCGGAGTTCGTGGAAGCGTTGCAGCGCATGGGTTTCCCGCGGGTCGAGGGCCTCGACCACGACGAGCCCAAGCCGGACGAGCCCGACATCGCGTTGTGGCGCAAGCGGTTCCACGGCAGCGCCGACCCGGGCCGGGTCGCCCACGTGCACGTGCGCGCGGTCGGTTCGCCCGGCTGGCGCTACGCCCTGCTCTTCCGCGACTGGCTCCGCGCCGACGCCGGCGCCCGCGAGGACTACGCGCGCGTCAAGCGGGAGCTGGCCGGCTCGGCTGCCACCACGACGGACTACGCCGGGAGCAAGGAGCCGTGGTTCACGCAGGTGTGGCCACGCGCCGAGGCGTGGGCGCGGCATACGGCCTGGGATGGGTGATGGACCGCCGCTGGCCGCGCAGCGTCTACGGCGTCGGTGACGAGCCCGACCCGCGGTTCTCGATGTCCAACGAGCGCACCGCGCTGGCGTGGATGCGCACCGCCATGGCCCTGCTCGCCGGTGGGGTCGCGCTGATCTCGGTCTCCAGCCTGGCGACGCTGCCACGGTGGTCGGCGCTGGTCGCCGCGGCAGCCTGCCTGGGCGGCGGGGCGCTGGCCTGGCGCGCGGTGGTGGCCTGGGCCCGGATCGAGCGCGCGCTGCGCACGCACCAGGCGCTGCCGCCGCCGCGGGCGCTGGTCTCCCTCGCCGGCGGGGTCATCGTGCTGGCCGGGCTGACGCTGGTGCTCAGCGTGGTGCAGCTGTTGCGGTCATGAGCCCGATCCCGGACCGCGCCGCCCTGCAGCCGGAGCGGACCGCGCTGTCCTGGCAGCGCACGGCGATCACCGCGACGATCATCATGGTGCCGCTGGTCATCACCGACCTGCGGCTGAAGGTGTGGCCGTTGGCGGCGCTGGGGTCGGTGGCAACCCTCTCGGCAGCGGCGCTGGTATACCGGCTGCGCCGCCGATTCGACCAGCTGGGTGACGACGACGCGCAGTACCGGCCGTTCTGGCACATCGTGCGGGTGGCCGTCGCCTGCAGCTTCGTCGCCGCCGGCGGGGCGATCACGGCGATGGTGGAGCTCCTGCGCTGAGCTCGTCGACCAGCCGGCCGAGCGCCGGCAACGCGGCCAGCACGGCCCGGCGGTCAGCGGGGGAGAGCTGGTCCAGGGCGTGGGCGAAGCGCCGCTCGTGGGCCTGCTGCCACTGCTGCAGGTGCCGGTGCCCCTCGTCGGTGAGCGCGAGGACCACGGCGCGGCGGTCGCGCTCGTCGGTGACCCGGTCGACCAGGCCGGCCGAGACCAGCTGCTGCACGAGCTGGCTGACGGTGTTCTTGGCCAGCCGGTGCCGGTCCGCGATGTCGTTGACGCGCAGACCGGGCTCGTCCTCGAGGCGCTGCAGGATTTCCACCTGGGCCATCGGCAGCTTCTCCCAGGGGTAGTCGCTGCGGATGCTCGCGCGCAGGGTGCGGCGCAGCCGGGCGATGACGTCGGCCAGGCGCCAGGCGTCGCTGTGGGCGGCGGGCGCGCTCCGGTCCATGGCCCGATCCTAGCCACGAGTGGTTCTGCCCTAGAATAGATCGCAGACAGAACCAAGTGCCCCGACCGCCCGAGGAGCGTGCCGAGCCGTGACCGCCCAGCCATGGCGTCGCGTCCTCGTCGAACCCGCACGCCCGGACCGGGTGCGGACCGCGGCGCAGGCGCACTGGTGGGCAGTGGCCACGGTCTGCGTCGGCGCCTTCATGGGCCAGCTCGACGCCAGCATCGTCACCGTCGCGCTGCCGAGCATGCAGCGCGAGCTCGGTGCGGGCGTCGGTGAGCTGGAGTGGGTCTCGCTGTCCTACCTGGTCGTGCTCATCGGCCTCGTCGCCGCGGCCGGGCGCCTCTCGGACGTGCTGGGCCGCAAGCTGCTCTACACCTACGGCTTCGTCGTCTTCACCTTCGCCTCGCTGGGCTGCGGCCTGGCCTCCTCGCTCGGGGTGCTCATCGCGATGAGGGTCGTGCAGGCCGTCGGGGCGGCGATGCTCCAGGCCAACAGCGTCGCCCTCATCCGCACCAGCGTCTCTGCGCGCTCGCTGCACCGCGCCATCGGCGTCCAGGGCGCGGCCCAGGCGCTCGGCCTGGCGCTCGGGCCGGCGGTCGGCGGGCTGCTGGTCGACGTGGCCGGCTGGCGCTGGGTGTTCCTCGTCAACCTCCCGGCCGGGGTGCTCGGCGTGGTCGCCGCGGTGCTGCTGCTGCCCCGCACCCGGGCCAGGGCGGCCCGGCGCCGGTTCGACGTCGCCGGCCTGGCCCTGCTCCTGCCGACCACCACGGCCCTGCTGCTGGCCTGCTCGGCGCTCGCCCGCGGGGCGTCGGCGACCGAGGTCGCGGTGCTGGGCGGCCTGGGGCTGGCCGGCCTGGCCGCGTTCGTGGCCGTCGAGCGTCGGCAGGACGCGCCCCTGGTCCACCTCGAGCTCTTCGCCGAGCGCGCCTTCCGCTCCGGCCTGGCCACCGCTGCGCTCGGCTACCTCGTGCTGTTCGGGGTGCTCTTCGTGACCCCGCTCTTCCTCGAGGCGACCTGGCGGATGAGCGCCGGCGGGGCCGGTCTGCTGCTCATGGTCCTGCCGGCAGCCCTGGCGCTGGCCGCCCCGGTGTCGGCCCGGCTCACGCGGCGCGCCGGCGCCGCCGCCGTGACGACCGGGGGGCTGGTCCTGTCCGCGGTCGGCCTGCTCGCGCTCGTCCCCGGCGCGCACTACCGGTACGCCGTGGCGGGCCTGCTCGCGCTGGTCGGCCTGGGCATGGGGCTGTTCACCCCGGCCAACAACGCGTCCGTGGCCGCGGCCGGGCGTCCGGAGCAGGCCGGGCTGGTGAGCGGGCTGCTCAACATGACCCGCGGCCTGGGCACCGCCCTCGGGGTGGCGGTGGCCGCCGCGGCGTGGGCGCTGGCCGCCGGGCACGGGTCGGCGGTGACCGCGACGGCCTCCACCCACGGCTTCCGGGTCACGGTGCTGGCCCTCGGCGTGCTCGCACTCGTGGGCGCGGCGGTGGCCCTGGGACGCGGCCCGGGTCGCCCGGCGCGACTGACGGGCTGAGGCCGCTCCGCTTCGGCCGGCGTCAGGGGGCGTCGTCGCCGGCCGTCGCCTGACCCAGGGCGGGGTAGGCCGTGGCCACGCTCGGGTGCCGGGCGCCGGCCCGCGGCGCGGCGAACGCGGTGAGCAGGTTGGTCGTGATCCGGTCGAGCGCAGTGACGGTGGCCTGCGGGACCGGCCCGTTCGGGCAGGTCGCGTCGAGGTCGCAGCTCCAGTAGGTCGTGCCCGCCGCGAAGACCCCGGCCCCGCTGGCGGCCGAGTGGTAGGCCGCGGTGGCCAGGGACGGCCGGGACTGGCCCTGGACCGGCACGACGGCCTGGAGCAGCACCTGGGTGCTGGCCGGGGTGTTGGCCCCGGGCGGCTCCACGGCGTCGACCTCGTAGCCCACCACGCCGTTGAGCACCGAGCCCGGACGCAGCGACGTGCCGGCGAAGAGCCAGTCAGGTGCGGTGCGCACCGTGTAGCTGCCGTGCACCCCGACAGCGGACATGCCGACGCCCACCAGGGCCGCGGGGTCCCGCCCGAGCAGCCGGGAGCGCCACTGCACCGTCGTCGTGGTGGGCGCCTTCTGCGCCAAGGTGTCCAGCGTGGCCAGGCGGTAGACCGTGACGCCCACTGGCAGCCCGCGGGGATCCCGCTCGATGCGGGCCTGCCAATAGATCTCGTTGGCGCCCAGGGACGCGAGGTTGGTGCCGGCGTCCCGGGCGCGGACCAGGGCGTCGTAGGAGCGGGCGGTCCAGTACTCCGTGTGCCCGCCGAGCAGGACCGCGGACCGGCCGTCCACCTGTGCCGGGTCGGCGTCGAGCGCACTGACCGTCGTGACGTCAGCGGCCAGGTGGTGGCGGCCGAGGAAGCGCACCAGCGGCACGTCCATGGCCAGCACCTGGGTGAGCCCGTCGCCGGACACCGGCCGGGCCGTCGAGGCCACGAAGGACCTGCTCGCGTTGCGCTGCTCGTGGGTGGCGCCGGGGCCGGCATACAGGCTGGTCCCGCCGTACTCGTTGTAGGCGTGCCACGTGAGGTCGCCGGCGACCATGAGGTATGCCGCGCGGGCTCCGGAGGTCTGCACGACCAGGGGCATGAGGGACGGACGGACGGTGGGGTCGACCGGGCGGACCTCCACGAGGTAGAGCCCGGGCGGCCAGGTGGCGTCCACGGTGAGCGTCGTGGTGACCGGCCAGTGCTCGGCGACGACCCGGTCCGGGCCGGTCGGGACCGCCTCCGGGTGGGGGCGGGCGGTGAGCACGGGCGACTCCCAGACCAGGCGGGAGCCGCGGCCGCCGTAGTCCCCGACGCGCAGGGCGCGCAGCCGGACGTCCGTCGGGCCACGCGTGGCGGACAGGCGCACGGCGACCCGCTGGCCGCAGGCGGCGGTGGAGGTGTCGAGGTAGCCGACGACCGGACCGGAGGTTGATCGCACCTGGCGCGGCGGGACGTCCCCGACGCCGGGGTGGCGCTCCTCGGCCGCGGCCCAGCCGTCCGGGGCGTTCGTGCAGGTCGCGGCCGGGGTGGGCAGGGCCTGCGAGATCGGCAGCGCCTCCCGGGCGACCGTGACGGCGCTCGCGGCCGGCGGGCCCGGGCGCGCGGTCGGGGCGGTGGTGGTGCCGGTCGTGCTCCCCGCCCCTGACGGGGGCGTGGCCGGGTCGCAGGCCACGACCAGTCCGAGCAGCAGCAGGGCCGCCAGGGTCGTGGCTGTCCACGGTCCGGCGGCCCGGCGCGTCCCCGGTGCGCGTGCTCTCATGCACTCCCAACGACGCAGGACCCCGGTGCGCTCCCGACCCTGATGACGGGCTGGTTGCTGGTCCGTCTGCCGGGCCGCGGCGGCGGCGCGCTGCGCGGCGTACCGGCCTGTCGGGGCAGGCGTCTACGGTGTGAGCATGCGGCCCACCACCGACCTCCAGCGCACCGTGGCGCCCTTCCGCGTCGAGTCCGAGTTCCAGCCTGCCGGTGACCAGCCCCAGGCGATCGCAGACCTGGCCCGGCGGATCAACGCCGGCGAGCAGGACGTCGTGCTCCTCGGCGCCACCGGCACCGGCAAGTCGGCCACGACGGCCTGGCTGATCGAGCAGGTCCAGCGCCCGACCCTGGTCATGGCGCCCAACAAGACGCTGGCCGCGCAGCTGGCCAACGAGTTCCGCGAGCTGCTGCCGCACAACGCGGTGGAGTACTTCGTCTCCTACTACGACTACTACCAGCCCGAGGCCTACGTCCCGCAGACGGACACCTACATCGAGAAGGACTCCTCGATCAACGACGAGGTCGAGCGGCTGCGCCACAGCGCGACCAACTCGCTGCTGACCCGCCGGGACGTCATCGTGGTCGCGTCGGTGTCCTGCATCTACGGACTGGGCACCCCGCAGGAGTACGTCGACCGCATGGCCCGGCTCAAGGTCGGCCAGGAGATCGAGCGCGACCAGCTGCTGCGCAAGTTCGTCGAGATGCAGTACACCCGCAACGACCTCGCGTTCACCCGCGGCACGTTCCGGGTGCGCGGCGACACGGTCGAGATCATCCCGGTCTACGAGGAGCTCGCGATCCGCATCGAGTTCTTCGGTGACGAGATCGAGCGGATCTACACCCTGCACCCGCTCACCGGCGAGATCGTGCGCGAGGAGCAGGAGATGTACGTCTTCCCCGCCACGCACTACGTCGCCGGTCCCGAGCGCATGGAGCGGGCCATCCGGGGCATCGAGCTCGAGCTCGAGGAGCAGCTCGCGACGTTCGAGAAGCAGGGCAAGCTGCTCGAGGCCCAGCGGCTGCGCATGCGCACCACCTACGACATCGAGATGATGCGCCAGGTCGGCTCGTGCTCGGGCATCGAGAACTACAGCCTGCACATCGACGGCCGGCCGCGCGGCTCGGCGCCCAACTGCCTGCTCGACTACTTCCCCGAGGACTTCCTGCTCGTCATCGACGAGTCGCACGTGACCGTGCCGCAGATCGGGGCGATGTACGAAGGCGACATGTCCCGCAAGCGCACGCTGGTCGACCACGGCTTCCGGCTGCCGAGCGCGATGGACAACCGGCCGCTGCGCTGGGAGGAGTTCCTGGAGCGGATCGGCCAGACCGTCTACCTCTCGGCAACCCCCGGGCAGTACGAGCTGGCCAAGAGCGACGGCGTGGTCGAGCAGATCATCCGGCCCACCGGGTTGGTCGACCCCGAGGTGGTGCTCAAGCCGACCAAGGGCCAGATCGACGACCTGTTGCACGAGATCCACGAGCGCACGGCCAAGGACGAGCGCGTCCTGGTCACCACGCTGACCAAGAAGATGGCCGAGGACCTCACCGACTACCTCCTGGAGAAGGGCGTGCGGGTGCGCTACCTGCACTCCGAGGTCGACACCCTGCGCCGGGTCGAGCTGCTGCGCGAGCTGCGGCTCGGCGAGTTCGACGTGCTCGTGGGCATCAACCTGCTGCGTGAGGGCCTGGACCTGCCCGAGGTGTCCCTGGTGAGCATCCTCGACGCCGACAAGGAGGGCTTCCTGCGCTCGGCCCGCAGCCTGATCCAGACCATCGGCCGTGCGGCCCGCAACGTCTCCGGCCAGGTGCACATGTACGCCGACAAGATGACCCCCTCCATGGAGGAGGCCATCGACGAGACCAACCGCCGGCGCGAGAAGCAGATCGCCTACAACCGCGAGCAGGGCGTCGACCCGCAGCCGTTGCGCAAGAAGATCGCCGACATCACCGACATGCTGGAGCGCGAGGACGCCGACACCGAGGCGCTGCTCGGCAGCGGCCGCTCGCAGTCCCGCGGCAAGGGCCGCGGCGGGGCCGGGGGCCGGGGTGCGCTCGCCGCCGACGTGGGGCTGTCCGGCGGGAGCCGGGCGGACCTGCCCGCCGGAGACCTGGCCAACCTCATCCAGGAGCTCACCGCCCAGATGCACCAGGCCGCCAGCGACCTGCACTTCGAGCTGGCCGCACGGCTGCGCGACGAGATCGGCGACCTCAAGAAGGAGCTGCGGCAGATGACTGCCGCCACCAAGTAGATGCTCCACGCCGACCTCGTCGGGCACTGCCTGGCCAAGCCCGGGGCCTGGCTGGACGAGCCGTGGGAGGGCGACCTGGTCGCCAAGGTGGCGGACAAGATCTTCGCCTTCCTCGGGTCACCGGCGCCGGACGGCACCGCCGGGGGAGTGGGGCTGAAGTGCGGGCGCGACGCCGAGGCCGCGCGGGAGTGGCGCGAGCGCTACCCCGGCGACGTGAGCGTGTCGGCCTACATCGGCCGCTACGGCTGGAACTCCTTCACCATCGGCGGCGTGGTGCCCGACGAAGAGATCCTCGAGGCGGTGGACGCGTCCTACGACGACGTCGTCTCCCGGCTGCCGCGCAGCCGACGGCCCCTGCCCGGCGCTGGTGGCCCGACCGGGTGAGCCGGGCGTGCGGCCCGGTGCTGCCGGTCACGGTGGCCCGACCGGGTGAGCTGCATGCGGCCCGGCGCAGGGTGCCCGGGTCGGACCACCTAGGCTGGGCCGCTCCGCCTGCCCGCCCCCCCTGGATGGACCCCGCATGACCCGCAACCCCCGCCCGCTGTTCCGTGTCGTCGCCACCGCCGAGGCGGTGTCGTGGCTGGGCCTGCTGGCCGGCATGTTCGTCAAGTGGGTGCTGCACGGCAGCCAGGCCGGGGTCCACGTCTTCGGCCCCGTCCACGGCACCGTCTTCCTGCTCTACCTGGTCGCGGTGCTCGTCGCCGGTCGCCGCTTCGCGTGGGACACCCGCACCAGCCTGCTGGCGGTCGTGGCCGCCTTCCCGCCGTTCGCGACGCTGCTCTTCGAGCGCTGGGCCGACCACCGCGGGCTGCTGGGGGTGCCTGCCGGGGCGAGCACCCGGCATACCGCCTGAGCGACACCGGCATCCGGCCCGCCCGGCGATTTGGGGGTGGTGCCGTCCGGGTGGGAGACTGGCCGGACATTCGGAGGGGAGTATCCCCGCACGGTGTCCTCGTCATCACGGACCCGGCCTGATCGCCGCGGTCCCGGGGAGCCGGCCCGCCTCGGCGGGTGGGAGAGACCTCCGGCCACGTCACCGTGTCCGGAGGGTTGCCCATGAACGTCCCCACCTGGGTCTGGTTCGCCACGATCGGCGCCACCACCCTGTTTCTCGCCGTCGACGTCTTCGTCATCGGACGGCGCCCCCACGTCCCGTCCATGGCCGAGGCCGGGCGGCACCTGGCCTTCTTCGTCGGGCTGGCCGTCGTCTTCGGCCTGGGCGTGTGGTGGCTCAGCGGTGCCGACTACGCGGCGCAGTACTACGCCGGGTGGCTCACGGAGTACTCCCTCAGCGTCGACAACCTGTTCGTCTTCCTCATCATCATGGCCAAGTTCGGCGTGCCGCAGAAGCTGCAGCAGACCGCGCTGCTCGTGGGCATCGTCATCGCCCTGGTGCTGCGCGGCGTCTTCATCGGCGTCGGCGCGGCGGTGATCAACCAGTTCGCCTGGGTGTTCTACCTGTTCGGTGCCTTCCTCATCTACACCGCGGTCAAGCTGGCGCGCGAGGGTGAGAGCGACGACGAGGAGTACGAGGAGAACCGGTTCCTGCGCTGGGCCGAGGCGCGCTTCCCGGCGACGAAGGAGTGGCACGGCCCGCACCTGACCGTCGTCGACGCGGGCAAGCGGCTGGTCACACCGATGTTCATCGTCATCCTCGCGCTCGGCACCACCGACCTGCTGTTCGCGCTCGACTCCATCCCGGCGATCTACGGCCTGACCAAGGAGCCATACCTGGTGCTCACGGCCAACCTCTTCGCCCTGATGGGCCTGCGCCAGCTGTACTTCCTCATCGGCGGCCTGCTCCAGCGCCTGGTCTACCTCAGCATCGGGCTGGCCGTGCTGCTGGCGTTCATCGGGGTCAAGCTCGTCCTGCACGCCCTGCACGAGAACTCCGTGCCGTTCATCAACGGCGGGCAGCCGGTGCACTGGGCTCCGGACATCCCGATCTCGGTCTCGCTCGGCGTGATCGTCGGGGTCCTGGCGGTGACGACCGTTGCGAGCCTGGTCAAGTCCGGTCGCGACGCCCGTGCCGAGGTGACGTCCTCCTGACGCGAGGAGGGTCAGGCGCCGCACCTCGTGCCTCGGCCGGGTGCGGCGCCCTGGCCCCCGCGCCGTCTGCGGCGTCGTGCCCACCGAGCGCGTCAGCGTGCTGCACCCCGGCGGGCCGGGCGCCGCCCATCACCACCGCGCTCGCCGCCACGACGAGGCCCATGCCGGCGAGCTGGGTGGGTCGCAGCTGCTGCCCGAGGACCAGGCGCCCGGCGAGGGCCGCGACGGCCGGCTCCAGGCTGAGCAGCACGCCGAACACCTGCGCCGACAGGCGTCGCAGTGCCATGAGCTCCAGGGAGTAGGGCAGCACCGAGGACAGCAGCGCGATCCCCGCACCGCGCCAGAGCACGTCCGCGTCCCACAGCCGGGGTCCCGCCGTGGCGATCCCCAGCGGGGCGATGAGCACGGCGGCCACGGCCATGGCCAGGGCCAGCCCGTCCAGCTGGGCGAAGCGGGCGCCGGTGCGCCCGGACAGCACGATGTATGCCGCCCAGCAGGCGCCCGCGGCGGCGGCCAGTCCCAGCCCGGCCAGGTCCAGGTCGGCCCAGGGGGTGTCGACCGCGCCGGAGATGAGCGCCACGCCGAGCGCGGCGCCGGCCACGGCGAGCAGGTCCAGCCGGCGCCGGGACAGCACGGTGGCCAGGACCAGCGGCCCGAGGAACTCGACGGTCACGGCCACGCCGATAGGCAGGCGGGCGAGGGCGGCGTAGAAGCACAGGTTCATCACGCCCAGGCTCAGCCCGAAGGCGGCCACGGTCAGCCATGCGGCGCGGTCGTGACCGCCCAGCCGGGGCCGTGGGGGGGGGCGGC
>NZ_JBTCWL010000089.1:0-13490 GCF_054325275.1 Oryzihumus sp. | reverse complement strand
ACCAAAGGAAATTCGTCCGACATCCACAAGGACGCCGGGACGAGGTAATTGGCATCGATTTTTGGCACGCTGTTGAGTTCTCAAGGACCGGACGCGCACCATCACCAGACACTCAAGCCTGGATCCGGGGCTACCGTTCGTGTTGTTGTCCGAGCTACCCGGCGTTTCGTGCGAACCGCCTCGCTGGCAACCCTTCAACCTTACTCGCTCTGCGCTTCCGGGTCAAACCGGGCGACCGGCCTCCGGAAGGGAGTCCGGCCCGCCCGAGGTGTCCCTCGCGCTGAACGCAGGGAAAACATTAGCAGTGATCTGAGGGTGCTCTGACCACCCCCGGTCCCACCCACCGGAGCGCACAGGGCCGCCCGTGCCTCCCGGCCCCGGGCGGCCCTGTGCCGCAGGCGGATCGACGTCAGCTGTTGACCGCTGCCGCCGCGTCGACCACGCCGTAGCCGTACAGCGGCGTGTAGGTCCCGCGTGTCCCGGTCCCCGGCGTCTGCGCCGTCGCCAGGATCGCGTTCTCCACCTGGTCGACGGTGCGCCCCTGGGCGAACAGCAACGCCGCGACACCAGCCACGTGCGGCGTGGCCATGGAGGTGCCGGCATACGCGTCGTAGTCCTTCTGCCCGCACCCGGGCGAGCCGGTGCCGACCGGGACGGTGGACCAGATGTCCTCGTCGCACTGCCCCGGCAGGCCCAGCGCGGACAGGCCGGCGCCGCCCGGGGCGGACACCGACTTCAGGTCGAGCTTGTTCGGCAGCTCGGAGTACCAGCTGTGCAGGCCACGCTGGTCGGTCGCGCCGACGCAGATGGCGACGCTGTCGAAGGCGGGGTCGTTGCACAGGGCAGTCGAGCTGTTGCCGGCAGCGGCCACCGTGAGGACGCCCTTGGAGCGGGCGTAGGCGATCGCGTCCTTCATCGCGGTGTCGACACCGGTGATGGAGAGCAGCTGGCCTCCGGGCGTCGAGCCCAGGCTCATGTTGATGACGTTCGCGCCGTGGTCGGCCGCCCAGCGGATGCCGTCGGCGATGTCCTCGCTGGAGCCGGAGCCGTTCTCGAGCACCTTGACCGGCAGGATCTTCGCGTTGGGGGCCACCCCGACGACACCGATGCCGTTGCCGCGGACGGCGGCGATTGTGCCGGCCACGTGGGTGCCGTGCTCGTCGCCGTTGTCGACGCCGTCCGGGCCGCGGAAGTCACCGTTGCCGCAGGGGCGGGTGTTCTGGCAGCCGGTGAACGTGGCGCCCTGGAGGACCTGGCCCTGCAGGTCGGGCTGGCTGAAGTCGATGCCGGTGTCGACGACCGCGACCACGGCCCCCGCGCCGGTGGACTTCGACCAGGCCTGCTCGGCGTGGATCTGCTGGAGCCCCCACAGCTTGCTGTAGAGCGGGTCGTTCGTGGCGGCCTGCGCCGTCGGCCCACCGACCATGGCCGCGCCCACGGCAAGCGCCCCCGCGACCGCGGAAACCGTTCTCGCTGTCCATCGCATCGCTGCTGTCATCCCTTCGTCCGCCGGGAGCGGCACGTCCCGGTCCGTGCTGCTCAACGGCGCCACGCCCGCCGAGGTCACGGCCCGGGGACCGACCGGCCGGGTGCGAGGATTCAGGGCGTGCATGCAGCCACGGTCGCGCTCGCCCTCGTCGCGACGGTCACCCTCGTCGCAGGACTGGCCCGCCGCTACGACGTCTCGGCGCCTCTGGTCCTGACGCTGGTCGGCGTCGGCGCGTCATACCTGCCGTTCCTGCCGCAGGTGCACCTGAGCCCGGAGGTGGTCCTCGTCGGGCTGCTGCCCCCGCTGCTCTACGCGGCGGCGATCCGCAGCTCGCTGGTCGACTTCCGGGACAACCGACGCGCGATCGGGTACCTCTCCGTCGGGTTGGTCGTGTTCACGGCCCTCGGCGTCGGCCTGGTCACCTGGCTGCTGCTGCCGGTGCCGTTCGCCGCGGCCTTCGCGCTCGGGGCCGTCGTCGCCCCACCGGACGCGGTGGCGGCCACGACCATCGCCCGGCGGATCGGGCTGCCGCGCCGGGTCGTCACCGTCCTGGAGGGCGAGTCGCTGGTCAACGACGCCACCGCCCTGGTCTGCCTGCGCACCGCCATCGCCGCCATCGCCGGCACGGTCAGCGTGGGCGGGGTCGCCGGGGAGTTCGCCCTCTCGGCGCTCGGCGGACTGGCCGTCGGCGTCGCGGTCGCCGCCCTGGTCGGCCTCGTGCGCAAGCACGTCACCGACTCCGTCCTCGACACGTCGCTGTCGTTCATGACCCCCTTCGTCGCCTACCTGCCGGCAGAGGCCATCCACGCCTCCGGGGTGCTCGCCGTCGTCGTGGCCGGCCTGCTGCTGGGCCACAAGGCACCGGTGCTGCAGAGCGCCTCCTCGCGGCTGAGCGAGCGGATCAACTGGACCACCATCCAGTTCCTGCTCGAGAACGTGGTCTTCCTCGTCATCGGGCTCCAGGTGCGCTGGGTGATCGACGACGTGCGCCACTCCCCGCTCGGCCTGGGCCAGATCGCCACGGCGTGCCTGGCCATCCTGGCGGCGGTGATCGTGCTGCGGCCACTGTGGGTCTTCCCCGCGCGCTACCTGGCCATCCGCCCCGGACCCGACCGCCTCGGCCGCTCGACGCCGTGGACCCACACGGCCGTCGTGTCGTGGGCCGGGATGCGCGGTGTGGTGACCCTGGCCGCCGCGTTCGTGCTGCCGCAGCAGACCCCGCACCGGGAGGTGCTGGTGCTGGCCGCGCTGGTGGTCACCGGCGGCACGCTGATGGTCCAGGGATTCTCCCTGCCGTGGCTGGCGCGCCGGCTCGGGGTGCACGGGCCCGACCCGCGGGAGGACGCGCTGCAGGAGGCCACGGTGCTGCAGACCGCGGTGAAGGCCGGGCTGGAGGAGCTCGACCGCGTCGCCGCGGAGACCGACGCCGACACCGTCGAGGTGCTCCGGGCACGGGCGGACGCCCGCACCAACATCGTCTGGGAGCGGCTCGGCAGCCCGGACTCCGACCGGGAGACGCCCAGCGAGACCTACCGCCGGCTGCGCCTGGCCATGCTGGCCGCCGAGCGCGAGGCGGTGCTGGAGATCCGGGACTCCGGGCGCGCCGACCACGAAGTGCTCGAGCACGTCATGGCCGCCCTCGACCTGGAGGAGTCGATGCTCGACCGGGTCGAACGGCGCACCCAGGACCTGCGCGACGAGCCGCTGCTGCCGCCCGAGCCCGTCGGCGGCGCGTGCGAGCACCTCGCGGACTCCGGGATCCACGTCCAGCCCCAGACCCCCGCCGGCTGCCCCGACTGCGAGCGCGAGGGGCTGACCCCCGTGCACCTGCGGCTGTGCCTCACCTGTGGCAAGGTCGGCTGCTGCGACTCGTCCGTCGGCCGGCACGCCGAACGGCACTTCACCGAGACCGGGCACCCGGTGGTGCGCAGCTTCGAGCCGGGCGAGGCGTGGAGATGGTGCTACGTGGACGACCTCGTGGGCTGAGCCGCTCGGCCCGGCGTCGCGGGGCCAGGGGCAGGGAGGACGGCGGGATGACCACCGCGACGACGCACGAGGCCGAGCTGGGGTCGGCGACCCGCAAGGTCGCCCGCCGGCTCACGCCGTACCTCGCGCTGCTCTACTTCGTGAACTACCTCGACCGCACCAACATCGCCTTCGCCGGCCCCAACGGCATGAACGCCGAGCTGGGCCTGAGCGCCACGGCCTTCGGCTTCGCCTCCGGGGTGTTCTTCATCGGCTACCTGCTGCTCGAGGTGCCCTCGAACATGGCGCTGCACCGCTTCGGCGCGCGGCGCTGGATCGCCCGGATCATGCTGACCTGGGGCCTGGTCGCCGGGGCGATCGCGTTCGTGCCCAACGGCAGCATGCTGGTGGCCCTGCGCTTCCTGCTCGGCATCGCCGAGGCCGGCTTCTTCCCCGGGATCATCCTCTACCTGACCTACTGGTTCCCCCAGCGCGACCGGGCCCGGGTCACGGCCCTGTTCATGGCGGCGGTGCCGCTGTCCTCCGCCCTCGGCGCTCCGCTGTCCTCGTTGCTCATCGAGCACGGCGACGGCCTGTTCGGGCTCAGCGGCTGGCGGTTCATGTTCCTGCTCGAGGGCGTGCCCGCGGTCCTGCTCGGGGTCGTCACGTGGTGGTTCCTGACCGACCGTCCGCGGGACGCGTCCTGGCTGCAGCCGGGTGAGCGCGAGGCCCTCGCCACCGTGATGGACGCCGAGGACGCGGACAAGCAGCGCGAGTACCACGTCGGCCTGCGCGGCTCGCTGACCAGCGGCCGGGTCTGGGCGCTGGCCTTCGTCTACTTCGGCGTGGTCTACGGCCTGTATGCGCTCGGATTCTTCCTGCCCACCATCATCAAGGGCTTCGAGACCCAGTTCGGCACGAGCTACTCGATCCTCGAGCGCGGGCTGATCAACTCGGTGCCCTACGTCGTGGGCGCCGTCGCCATGGTGCTGTGGGCCCGTCACGGCGACCGCACGCGCGAGCGCGTCTGGCACGTGGCGCTGCCGGCCTTCGTCGGCGGGGCGGCAATCCCCGTCGCGCTCTACCTGGGCAGCCCGCTCGCGGCCATGGCTGCGGTGACTGTCTGCGCAACCGGCGTGATGTGCGCGCTGCCCACCTTCTGGGCGCTGCCGACCACGTTCCTCACCGGCGCCGCGGCGGCCGGCGGTATCGCGCTGGTCAACTCGGTGGGCAACACCGCCGGGTTCGTCGCCCCCTATGTGACGGGGTGGCTGGCCGACCTGACCGGCAGCCAGAAGACCGGGCTCTGGGTGGTCGGGGCCGCCATGGTCCTCGCCGGGGCGGTGGCCGTCGCCCTCCGGGCCGCACCGGCCGGTCAGGCCCCGGCCGGCACGCCGGCTGCGACCGGGACCGGTGCCGGCGCCCGGTAGCCTCCGGGCATGCCTGAGTCCCCACTGTCGTTCGTCCTCGGATCCTCCTCCCCAGCCCGGCTGACCACCCTGCGCCGGGCCGGGATCGACCCGTTCGTGCTGGTCAGCGACGTGGACGAGGACGCCGTGGTCGCGCAGGCCCTGCACACCTACGGCGAGCTCGCCCCCGACGACCTGGCGCTCCTGCTGGCCCGGGCGAAGTGCGAGGCGGTGTCCTCCGCGCTGCTGGCCGGCGACGGCATCGATGGCGCGCCGGAGTCGGCGCTCGTCCTGGGCTGCGACTCGGTGCTCGAGCTCGACGGGCAGATGCACGGCAAGCCCGCCGACGCCGCCGAGGCGGTCGAGCGCTGGAGGCAGATGCGCGGCCGCTCCGGGGTGCTCCACACCGGCCACTGGCTCATCGACGACCGGGCCGACGACGCGGGCGGCACCGGCGCGACCCTGGGCGCCGTCGCCTCGACGACCGTGCACTTCGCCAAGCTGACCGACGAGGAGATCGACGCCTACGTCGCCACGGGCGAGCCCCTGCGGGTGGCCGGAGCGTTCACCCTCGACGGCCTGGGCGGGCCGTTCGTCACCGGGATCGAGGGGGACCCGTCCAACGTCATCGGCCTGAGCCTGCCGCTGCTGCGCGAGCTGCTCGCCGAGGTCGGCGTCGCCTGGTCCCAGATCACCGCCTGAGCGACGCGAGCGGCGAGCGCCCGCAGCCCCCGTCTGACGGGTCACCGCCACGTCGTCGAGCCGTCACGGGGATTACGCCTATTGCGGTTGTCGCTGTCAGGGGCGGCAGTTAGGTTCGTGCCGATGGTGATGCCGATGGAGATGCCGGGGGGCTCGGTGGCGACCGGGGACGACGAGGTCCACGGGGCGCCGGTCCTGTCGCGCGACCAGGCAGAGGGTTACGTCGCCATGGTCTGCTTCAAGCACGGACCTCCGCGGCTGCAGGGTGTCGAGCTCGAGTGGACCCTCCACCACGAGGACGACCCGGCCCGTGCCGTCGAGCTGACCGACCTGGCACGGGCCCTCGGCCCTCACGCTCCGACCACCGTCGACCCGCACAGCCCGCACCTTCCCCTGCCGGCCGGCTCCCTGGTCACCGTCGAACCCGGCGGCCAGGTCGAGATCTCCTCCGCGCCGACCCCCTCGGTCGCCTTCCTCCTCGAGGCGGCCGCCGACGACGACGCCGCCCTCGGCGAGCTGCTCGCCCCGCACGGCATGCGCCGCGGGGAGCACGGGCTCGACCCGCACCGCACCCCCCGCCGCATCCTGCGCACGCCGCGCTACGACGCGATGGAGGACTTCTTCGCCGCGATCGGCCCGCACGGCTCGCGGATGATGTGCAGCACGGCCAGCCTGCAGGTCTGCGTCGACCTCGGCGAGGGCACCGCGGCCGTGCACCGGTGGGACGCCGTGCACGCCCTCGGCCCGACCCTGACCGCTCTCTTCGGCAACTCCGCCGTCATGGCCGGCAGCGACACCGGCTGGGTCTCGGCCCGGCTGCGCTCAACCCTCGCGACCGCGCCGCCGGCCACGTTCGCCCCGGCCCGCACCGCGGACCCGGTGGCGCAGTACGCCCGGATGGCCCTGGAGGCCCCGCTGCTGTGCGTTCGCCGCGAGCAGGGGCCGTGGGCCGCTCCCGTCGGCGTGCGCTTCGCGGACTGGGTGGCTGACCCTTCCCCGGTCGGCCGACCGCCCACGACCCGGGACCTCGACTACCACCTGTCCACGCTCTTCCCGCCGGTGCGGCCGCACGGCTACCTCGAGGTGCGCTACCTCGACGCCCAGCCCGGGCGCGGCTGGATGACACCGGTCGCCCTCCTGACCGCGCTCCTGTCCCGGCCCGAGACGGTCGGGCGGGTGCTGGAGGCGACCGAGGAGACCGCCGACCGGTGGCTGAGCGCAGCCCGGGTCGGCGTGGCCGACCCGGGCCTGGCCCGCTCCGCGACGGCGGTGGTCGAGCTGGGCGTGTCCGCCCTGGACGGGCAGGACCTGCCCCGGGCGGTGGCCGACGAGGTCACCCGGCAGCTGCAGGAACGCATCGAGGACGCGACGAGCCGGAGGTGCTCGGCATGACCACGACCCCCGACCTGACCGCGATGGAGCAGGAGAAGCTGCGCGCGCACGTGGCCGAGGTGCTCACCCGGGCCCGCTCCCGCAGCACCGCGCTCACCGACGCGGTCGACGACCACGACCTGACCCGGCAGCACTCCCGGCTGATGTCGCCCCTGGTCTGGGACCTGGCGCACATCGGCAACCAGGAGGAGCTCTGGCTGGTCCGCGACGTCGGCGGCCGGGACCCGGTGCGCCAGGACATCGACGAGCTCTACGACGCGTTCAAGCACGCCCGGGTGGACCGCCCGGCGCTGCCGCTGCTCGGCCCGACCGAGGCGCGCGGCTACGTCACCGAGGTCCGCGACAAGGTGCTGGACGTGCTCGACCACGCCGTCCTCGAGGGTCGGCCGCTGGTCGAGGGCGCGTTCGCCTTCGGCATGATCGCCCAGCACGAGCAGCAGCACGACGAGACCATGCTGGCCACCCACCAGCTGCGGGCCGGTGCCCCGGTGCTCGACGCACCGCCCCCGCCCCGCGGGCGCCGGGTGCCGGCCGGCGAGGTGCTCGTCCCCGCAGGGCCATTCACCATGGGCACCTCCATCGAGCCGTGGGCCCTGGACAACGAGCGCCCGGCCCACCAGGTGCACGTCGACGCGTTCGTCATCGACACCACGCCGGTGACCTGCGGCGACTACCTCGCGTTCGTCGAGGCGCGCGGCTACCACGACCCGCAGTGGTGGTCCCCGACCGGCTGGGCGCACCGGCAGCAGGCCGGCATCACCGCTCCACGCTTCTGGGAGCGCGAGGACGGCCGCTGGGTGCGGACCCGGTTCGGCGTGCGCGAGCCGCTGCCGCTGGACGAGCCCGTGGTCCACGTCAGCTTCCACGAGGCCGAGGCGTATGCCGCATGGGCCGGCAAGCGCCTGCCCACCGAGGCGGAGTGGGAGAAGGCCGCCCGGTTCGACCCGGCCACTGGCCGCTCCCGCCGCTACCCGTGGGGTGATGAGGACCCGACGGCCGAGCACGCCAACCTCGGCCAGCGGCACCTGCGTCCGGCACCCGTCGGCGCCTACCCCGCGGGCGCCTCGCCGCTCGGCGTCGAGCAGCTCATCGGAGACGTGTGGGAATGGACCAGCAGCGACTTCGGCGGCTACCCCGGGTTCGCGGTGTTCCCCTACCCCGAGTACTCCCAGGTGTTCTTCGGACCGAAGTTCAAGGTGCTGCGCGGCGGCTCGTTCGGCACCGACCCGGTCGCCTGTCGCGGCACGTTCCGCAACTGGGACTACCCCATCCGGCGGCAGATCTTCTCCGGCTTCCGGTGCGCCCGAGACCCCCGTCCCGAGGAGCTCGGCTAGGTCATGTGCCGGCACCTGGCCTACGTCGGCCCCGAGGTGGCGCTCGCCGACGTGCTGCTCGACCCGCCGCACTCACTGCTGCGCCAGTCCTGGGCGCCGCTCGACATGCGCCAGGGCGGGACGATCAACGCCGACGGCTTCGGCGTGGGCTGGTACCCCTCCCCCGGCGGTGACGGCGCGCGATACCGGCGGGCCTGCCCCATGTGGACGGACCGGTCGCTGCGCGACCTGGCCACCACCATCCGCTCCACGGCGGTCCTGGCCGCGGTGCGCAGCGCGACGGTCGGCATGCCGGTGCAGGAGAGCGCGTGCGCACCGTTCGGTGAGGGCCGCTGGTTGTTCAGCCACAACGGGGTGGTGCGGGGCTGGCCGGACTCGGTGGCCGAGCAGGCTGCCGGGCTGCCCGCGACCGACCTGATGACCTTGGACGCCCCGACCGACGCCGCCCTGCTGTGGGCGCTCGTCCGGCACCGGCTGCGCGCGGGCAAACACCCCCTCGAGGCGCTCGGTGGGGTGGTCGCCGAGGTGGCCGCGGCGGCGCCGGACTCCCGCCTGAACCTGCTGCTCACCGACGGCGAGACGGTCACCGCGACGACGTGGTGGCACTCGCTGTGGGTGCGCCGCGGCGACGGCGAGCTCGCGGTGAGCTCCGAGCCGTGGGACCCCGAGGACCCGTCGTGGGGGGCGGTGCCCGACCGGCACGTGCTCCACGCGACGCGCACGACGTTCGAGATGCATCCGATCGATGACAAGGGACGGCCATGACCCAGGTGGACACCTACCTCACCGCCGACGACGCCGCCACGGCGTTGCGAGCCGACGCCGAGCACGGGCTGACCAGCACGCCGAAGTGGCTGCCGCCGAAGTGGTTCTACGACGCGCGGGGCAGCGAGCTGTTCGAGGACATCACCCGCCTGCCGGAGTACTACCCCACCCGGGCCGAGCGCGAGATCCTGGGCGCGCGGGCCGCCGCGATCGCCGCGCACACAGGCGCGCAGACGCTGGTCGAGCTGGGCTCGGGCTCCTCGGAGAAGACCCGCCTGCTGCTGGATGCGTTGCGGGACAACGGTTCCCTGCGCACGTTCGTGCCGCTGGACGTCTCGGGGACGGCGCTGCGCGAGGCGGTCGAGGCGATCGACGCCGACTACCCGGGGCTGACCATCCATGGGGTGGTGGGCGACTTCACCGAGCACCTGAGCCGGCTGCCTGGCGAGCAGCCGCGCCTCGTCGCCTTCCTCGGCGGCACCGTCGGCAACCTGCTGCCGGCCGAGCGCGCCGGGTTCCTGCATGGCGTGCGCGAGGTGCTCCAGCCCGGTGAGTGGTTGCTCCTCGGCACCGACCTGGTCAAGGACGAGGGGACGCTGGTGGCGGCCTACGACGACGCGGCCGGGGTGACCGCGGAGTTCAACCGCAACCTGCTCCACGTGCTCAACCGCGAGCTGGGCGCCGACTTCGACGTCGAGGCGTTCACCCACCGGGCGGTGTGGGACGCCGGGAACGAGTGGATCGAGATGCGCCTCGTCGCCACCCGCGCCATGCACGTCCGGGTGCCCGGGATCGGCCTCGAGGTCGACTTCGCCGAGGGCGAGCAGATGCGCACCGAGATCTCCGCGAAGTTCCGCCGGGACAAGGTCGCCACCGAGCTCGAGGCGGCCGGCTTCGTGCTGGACCAGTGGTGGACCGACGAGGCCGGGCGGTTCGCCCTGTCGCTGGCCCGCGCGGTCTGAGCCGTCAGGTCTCGAACAGGGTCTGGCCGACCCACCCGCCGGGTCGCGCGCCCGGCGGGACGGCCCACAACCCGGACCCGGTGTGCTGGAGGTACTCCATCATCGCGTCGTGGCGCGAGAGCCGGTTCTGCATCGGGACGTACTGCGTGCGCGGGTCACGACAGAACGCGATGAAGAACAGCCCGGCGTCGAGGTGGCCGAACCCGTCGGAACCGTCGACGAAGGAGTAGCCGCGGCGCAGGATCCGGTGCCCGTCGTTGGCGCTCGGGTGGGCCACCGCGACGTGGGCGTCCTTGGGCAGCGAGGCGGGCTTCACGACGTCGCGCTCGCGCACCCCGCCCAGAGGTGCGCCGTTGCCCTTGTGCCGGCCGGTGACCAGCTCCTGCTCGTCGAGCGAGGTGCGGTCCCAGGTCTCGATGTGCATGCGGATCCGGCGCGCGACCAGGTAGCTGCCGCCGGCCATCCACGCGGCCCCGTCCGCGGCGTCGGCCCAGACGTGCTGGCGCAGCGCGTCGGCGTCGTCACCGGCGATGTTGTTGGTGCCGTCCTTGAACCCGAACAGGTTGCGCGGGGTCTGGGCCTGCGGCGTCGTGGAGGAGGTCTTGCCGAAGCCGAGCTGGCTCCAGCGGACTGCGACGGTGCCGAAGCCGATGCGGGCCAGGTTGCGCACCGCGTGGACGGCGACCTGCGGGTCGTCCGAGCACGCCTGGACCACGATGTCGCCGCCGCAGCGGGCCGGGTCGAGCGCGTCCTGGGGGAAGTGCGGCAGGTCGACCAGTGCGGCGGGGCGCTGGCCCCGCAGGCCGAAGCGGTCCCTGCCGTCCTTCTCGAAGAAGGTCGGGCCGAAGCCGATGGTGATGGTCAGCCGGCTGGCGGGCAGGCCGAGCGCCTCGCCGGTGTCCTCCGGCGGCGCCTGCTTCACGGCCGGGATCGCCCCGCCCGGGACGGCCTCCCGGCCCTGGGTCATCCGGGCGGCGGCGGCCGTCCACGCCGTGAGCAGCGCGATGACCTCGTCGCGGCTGTCGGTGGTGACGTCGAAGGCGGCCATGTGCAGCCGGTCCTGCACCGCCGAGGCGATGCCCGCCTGGTGCTCGCCGTGGAAGGCGACCGGGGTGCCCTCGGCGGCGGCCGGCTCGCCGTGCCCGGCCCGGAACACCGAGGCACCGCTGGACTCGGCCAGCACGATGCCTGCGGCCCCAGCCGCCGTGGCCGCGCCGATGCCCAGGGCCTGGCGGCGGCTGAACCGGCTCACGCGACGGCCGCGGCGAGCTGGGACAGCGGCTCGGCGAGGCCGTCGACGGCCCGTGAGAGCTCCGAGCGCTGGGCCAGGGTGACCGTGTCGTAGGAGACGTAGCCCGCGCCCTTGCGGTACCTCGCCAGCAGCCCCTCGACCGCGGCGAACCGCTGGTCGAGCGAGGTGGCCAGCTCGGGCTTGCGCTGCACGACAACCGGCTTGAGCAACGTCCACGCCTGCTTCGCCCCGGCCACGTTGGCGGCGAAGTCGACCAGGTCGGTGTGGCTGAACGCCTCCTCCTCGCCGGTGACCTTGCCGGTGGCGACCTCGTCGAGCAGCTCCTTGGCGCCGTTGGCCATCGAGGTCGGGGTGATCTCGGCCTGGGGTATCCGGGCGACGAGGTCGCTGAGGTCGGTCACGAGCCGGGCCGCCACGGGGGTCAGGCCGGCGGTGGTGCCCTTGGTCCACAGCTGCTTCTCGATGACGTGCCAGCCGGTCCACTGCTGCCCGGCCTCGAGGTCGGCCTCGCGCAGGTCGACCTTGGGGTCGACGTCGCCGAACGCCTCGGCCACCGGCTCCATCGACTCCCAGCCCACCCGGCTGGTCCAGTAGAGCTCCCTGGCCTTGGCGACGTCGCCGGCGGCGATGGCCGCCTTCAGCGCACGGGCCTGGGTGAGGGACGCGCCCGCCTGCTGCGCGACATATGCGCGGTATGCCGGGACGGCGGCTGCCAGCCGCCCGTCCCGGGCCGTGTCACCTGCCTGCGCGGCGGTGACGGTCAGGGCCCCGGCGACCTTCGTGCCGTTCTTGCCGGGCAGGCACTGCAGGGTGTGTGCGCCCTCGTTCAGCTCGACGGTCATGTCCTCGGAGGCGCCGGGCTCGATGCTCTCGCGCTCGGCGACCTTGGTGCCGTCCGCGCGCAGGATGTAGAGCTCGGTGACCTTGTCACCGCTGTTGTGGATGCGGACCACCCGGGCGCCGGCGGCCACGCTGTCGACGTCCGCGGTGCAGGCGCGGCCCGAGGAGGTCACCACGACCGCCGGCTTGGCCGACCCGGTCTCGTCGGCGGAGGGCCGGGCGGAGCCGGTGCCGCAGGCGGCGACGGCGAGGGCAGGCAGGACGACAGCAGCGCAGACGCGGGGATTCACGAAGGTAAGCCTTACCTAACCTCCCGCAGCGGTCAAATCCCGCAGGTCAGACCGGCGGGACCCCGCGCCGCCGCTGGCTGAAGGCACGGTCGCGGCGGGCAGCGTAGCGCAGCCGGTGCAGCAGCTCCTGGCGCAGCGCGTCGGCCTCGATGATGCCGTCGAGGACGAGATCGGCGGCGAGGCGCTCGAGGTCGACGTCCTCTTCGTACTCCCGGCGCTTGTCCTGCACGAACTGCTCGCGCTCGGCGAGGTCCTCGATCTCGTTGATCTTGTTGGCATAGACGGCGTTGACCGCCGCTTCCGGACCCATCACGGCGATGCGGGCGGTCGGCAGGGCCAGCGTGGCGTCGGGGCCGAACCCGGGCCCGGCCATGGCGTAGAGCCCCGCGCCATAGGCCTTGCGGACGATGACCGAGAACTGCGGCACGGTGGCCTCGGAGACCGCAGTGATCATCTTGGCGCCGTGGCGGATGATGCCGCCGCGCTCGACCTCGGAGCCGATCATGAACCCGGGCACGTCGGCGAGGTAGACCAGCGGGACGTTGAAGGCGTCGCACAGCCAGATGAAGCGTGCGGCCTTGTCGGCGCTGTCGGAGAACAGCACGCCACCCTTGACCGCTGAGTTGTTGGCGACGATGCCGACGGTCTCACCGGCCATCCGGCCGAAGCCGGTGACCAGCTCGGCGGCGAACAGCGGCTTGACCTCGAAGAAGGAGTCCTCGTCGACCAGGCCGTCGATGACCTCGTGGATGTCGAAGGGCTGGCTCTCCTTCTCGGGCACGGTGCTGCGGGTCAGCGGCCGCGACGGCTCCTCCGGCACGTAGGACGGGGCCTCGGTGCGCCAGGAGGAGGGCAGGTAGGAGAAGTACAGCTTGGCCAGCTCGATGGCGTCGGTGTCGTCGGAGGCCAGGAGGTCACCGCAGCCGGAGACGGTGCAGTGCATCCGCGCCCCGCCCATCTCCTCCAGCGAGACCTTCTCGCCGACGACCATCTCGGCCATGCGGGGGCTGCCGAGGTACATCGAGGCGTTGCCGTCGACCATGATCACGATGTCGGTGAACGCCGGGATGTAGGCACCACCGGCGGCCGA
>NZ_JBTCWL010000088.1:0-13521 GCF_054325275.1 Oryzihumus sp. | reverse complement strand
CCGCCGACGACGCACAGCCCCGACGCCCAGACCCTGGCCAGCGGTGCCGAGCTCGCCGTGCTGGTCGTCGAGACCGGTGCGACCAACGCCCGCGACGTGGTCGACGCCTGCGCGCAGATGGAGTCGATGGGCACCCCGGTGCTCGGCGCGGTGATGGCCCGTTACGGCCGGGACAGCCAGCGGGAGCGCAGCAAGGGCGAGGCCGCCGTGTCCGCGGACGGCGCGCCGGCCGAGGGGCCGGCCACCGCGGCCGCGACCACCGCGGAGACGTCGGCGACCAGCCGGCCGGGGGCCCCGAAGACGGGGAGCACCTCGGGCAACGGGGCGACCACCGGCAACGGCGCCGGTGCACCGGAGGGACAGCTCGTCCCGCCGGGCTCGCGGGGCAACGCTCCTCGATGAGGGTCCTGGGACCATCCGCTCCGCCCGGACCGGTGGTCACGGGCGGGCAGGTCCCGGGGCTCGAGGAGCCCCGTGGGCCTGCCACCTCGGGCTGGCCGCTGACAGCGCTGCTCATGCTCTACCCGCTGTGGTGGGCACTGGGCATGGGCACGCTGATCCTGTTCGTGCTCCCCGTCCCGATGGTGGTGCACCTGTGGCGCCGCCGGCCCATCGCGACGCCGCCAGGATTCGGCCTCTGGCTGCTGTTCCTGTTCTGGCTGCTGGCCAGCACGATCATGCTCCCGGCGAATCCGCCGGGGACGCTGCCCAACACCGTGTCCTCGCGGCTGCTCTCGGTGGGCTTCGCGCTCGCCGGCTACCTCGCCGCGACGGTCATCCTGCTGTACGCGGGCAACCTGACCGAGCGGGAGTTCCCCCGGCGCAAGCTGGTCCGCCAGCTCGGGTTCTTCTTCATCGTCTGCCTCGGCGGCGGCCTGCTCGGCACGTTCGCGCCCACCTTCGGGTTCACGTCGCTCGTCGAGCGGCTGCTGCCGCAGCGGATCGCCAGCAACGGCTTCGTGAGCAGCCTCGTGCACCCCGCCGCGTCGCAGTTGCAGGACGTGCTGGGGTTCTCGTCGCCGAGGCCGTCGGCGCCGTTCGGCTACACGAACACGTGGGGCAACTGCCTGGCCCTGCTCATCGGCTGGTTCGTCGTCGCGTGGCTGCACAAGGCCGGCGGGCCCCGGCGCCTGGTCGGGCTGGTCCTGCTCGCGCTGTCGGCCATCCCGATCGTGTACTCGCTCAACCGCGGCCTCTGGATCGGGCTCGGCCTGATCGTCGCCTTCATGGCGCTCCGGCTGGCCATGCGCGGCCACATCGCGCTGCTCGGTGGCGTGATCGTCGGACTGGTCCTGGTCGGCACGCTGGTGGCCGTCTCTCCGCTCGCCACGATCATCCAGGAGCGCTTCGACAACCCGAAGAGCAACGCGATCCGGGCGTTCACCCTCGACCGGACGCTCGAGGTGTTCCAGTACTCCCCCGTGCTCGGCTTCGGCGGCCCACGCGCGGCCCTGGGCAGCAGCAACTCGATCGCCATCGGCGCGGACGCCAAGTGCCCGCGGTGCGGCAATCCCACCCTCGGCAGCAACGGGCAGCTCTGGCTGCTGCTCATCGCCCAGGGCGCCGGCGGGGCGGCGCTCTACGTCGGGTTCTTCCTGCGATCACTCTGGGCCTACCGGCGCGATCCCACCCCGATCGGTGATGCCGGGCTGCTGGCTCTGGCGCTGCCCCTGTTCTTCATGTTCGTCTACAACGCGCTGACCATGCCGTTGGTGATCTCGTTCCTCTCGATCGCGCTGCTCTGGCGCAATCAACGGGACGAGGACGTGCCGGAGGAGCCCCAGGCTCTGCCGGCTGCGATCACGGCGGTTCCGGTCCGCGTACCGGGGGGACGGGCATGAGCGACGATCGACTGAGGCACCTGAGGGACGTCGGGCGCCTGCTGTGGCCCGCACCCCTGGAGCTCACGATCGGTGGCCCCGCGGGTGGCGACGTCCACCGGGAGTACCTGCTCCTTCCCAACGGCCGCCGTCCCCGGCTGCTCGTGCCGCACGGACGGCGGGCCGCCGCCGGCGCCCTGCGGGGCTACGGCGTCGGGCGCGGTCGCTCGGCCCGGTGGCAGGCCGCCGCGCTGGCGGCCGGCATGGCCACCGGCGTCGCTCCGCTCTTCCTGCGCGACCGGGTGCGCCTGGTCGACGGTGCCGGGCGCGGCGACGCCGCCTCCATCGAGTCGCACCTGGCCGGCGTGCTGGGCACCGAGGTGCTGCTGAGCATGTACCTGGGCGCTCCGCGGGCGAACCGCAAGCCGGTGCTGCAGGTGCTCGCGCCGGACGGCCGCACCCTCGCCTACGTGAAGGTCGGCGTCGACCCCCTCACCTCCCGCCTGGTGCGCGACGAGGCCGCGGCCCTGGCCACCCTGGCGACGGCCGGGCTGCAGCGCTCGACGATTCCCGCCGTCCTGCACACCGGACGGTGGAACGGGCTGGAGCTGCTGGTCCAGTCCCCCTTGCCGGTCGCCGGGCAGCGCAGCCGTCCCGCCCGGGACCAGGTGGCCGCGGCGCAGGCCGAGGTGGCCGCCGTCGGTGGCACCCCCGCCGGGCCGCTCTCGCTCTCGCCCTACTGGGCCGACCTCACCGACCGCATCGAGGCGCTGCCCGCGAGCCCGGCCGCCGAGACGCTCGCCGACCTCGCCGGCCGCATCGGGAAGGCCTTCGGCGACGTCTCGCTCCGCCTGGGTGCCTGGCACGGCGAATGGACGCCGTGGAACACCGCGCTGGCCGGGGACCGTCTCCTGGTCTGGGACTGGGAGCGCTTCGCACCCTCGGTTCCGGTGGGGTACGACGCCCTCCACTGGGCGCTGCAGACCGACCTCGTCAACCGCCTGGCCGACCCGGCCGGTTCGGCCGGCCGGGCGGTGGCCACGGCCGCCGCCGTCCTCGATCCCTTCGGGCTGACCGGCGAGCAGTCCCGGGCCACGGCGCTGGCCTACCTCACCGAACTGGCCACCCGCTATCTGGCCGACCGCCAGGTCGAGGCCGGAGCCCGCCTGGGCGACGTCGGCACCTGGCTCCTGCCCGCCATCGACACGGCCCTGGACGCCGACTGAGCTGCCGCCCCACCCGCACGTTGCTGATCAACGACAGACCGCACGGAAGACGAGGCACGCCATGTCACTCACCGCGAACCTGCGCCGGTCCCCGACCGTCAAGCAGGCGGTGCAGGGTGTCACCGTCACCGCCGGCCTGCTCACCAGCCACTGGCGTATGACGCCGGACTTCCTGATCATCGGCGGCCAGCGCTGCGGCACGACCTCGATGTACCGCACGCTCAGCCAGCACCCGGCGGTCCTCAAGGCCGTGCGGCACAAGGGCGTGCACTACTTCGACACCGACTACGACAAGGGCATGGCCTGGTACCGGGCCCACTTCCCGCTCGAGCGCAGCGCACGGGCCGTCGGGAAGCAGTTCGGCGTGCGCCCGCAGACGTTCGAGTCGAGCCCGTACTACATGTTCCACCCGCTGGCGGCGGAGCGGATCGCCCACGACCTACCCGAGGTCAAGGTGCTCGTCCTGCTGCGCGACCCGGTGGAGCGGGCGTACTCCGCCCACGCCCACGAGCTCGCCCGCGGCTACGAGGACCAGGACTTCGAGACGGCCCTGGCTCTGGAGGACAGCCGGCTCGAGGGTGAGGCGGAGCGGCTGATCGCCGAGCCGGCCTACCGCAGCCACTCGCACCAGCACCACGGCTACCTCCAGCGCGGCCGCTACATCGATCACCTGACGCGGCTGGAGAAGGTCTTCGGCCGCGACCGCATGCACGTCGTGGACAGCCACCAGTTCTTCACCGACCCCGAGCCGGCCTACGACGGCGTCCTGGAGTTCCTGGGCCTGCCGCACATGGGCTACCCGGTGTTCGAGCAGCACAACGCCCGCCCCCGCTCGCCCATGCAGCCGGAGCTGCGGGAGCGGCTGGAGGAGCACTTCGCGCCCTACGACGAACGCCTCGTCGACTGGCTCGGCCACCCCGTCAGCTGGCGGGCCGACGTCGGCCGGCCGGAACGTCAGCGCACGTGAGCACCACCGCGCACAGCGCGCGGACCGGTACGGCAGCACGCGTCGGCATGCCGACGATCGCCCGCGGCGGCGCGCTGAACCTCGTGGGGGCCGGCGTCACGGCCGTCACCGGGGTGCTGCTCACCGTCGTCGTCACCCGCGCGCTCCCGAAGGCGGACGCCGGGGTCTTCTTCGCCCTGACCTCGGTGTTCCTGCTCGCGGAGATGGTTGCGCGGCTGGGCACCGGCACGGGGCTCGTGTACTTCATCGCGCGGACCCGCTCCCTGGGCCGGCCCGACCGGATCCGCGCGTTCCAGCGGGTCGCGCTCACCCCGGTGGTGGTGCTGTCCCTGATCACCGCTGCCGTGCTCATCGTCTGGGCCCCCTCGTGGGCACGCCTGGTCGGCGGCCCGAGCGGCTCCACCCGGGCGGCGGTCGTGGTGCTCGCCCTCCTGCTGCCGGTGACGACGCTGTCGGACACGCTGTTGTCGGCCACCCGCGGGCACGCGACCATGCTGCCGACGGTCACGCTGGACCGCATCGGCCGGCCGCTGCTCCAGCTGGGCCTGGTCGCGGCCGTCGTCACGGGGGGCTCGGTCAGCCTGCTGGCCGGCGCCTGGGCACTGCCGTGGGCGCTGTCGGCCGTGCTCGGCGGCTGGTGGCTGGTCCGCCTCGGCCGCCGGCCGCACCGGTCCGGCACACCCGTGGCCGACGGGGGCGCACCCGCCTCCGACGCCGCCCCGTGGCGGGAATTCTGGACCTTCACCGGGCCGCGGGCGATCAACAGCCTCGCCCAGCTGGCCCTGCAGCGGCTCGACATCGTGCTGGTCACGGTGCTCAGCGGCCCGGCGTCGGCCGCGGTCTACACGGCCGCCACCCGCTTCCTCGTCGTCGGGCAGCTGACCGCCACGGCCATCTCGACCGCCGCGCAGCCACGGCTGGCCGAGCTGCTCGCGGTGGGTGACCGGGCCTCGGCGAAGGCGGTCTACCAGAACGCGACGGCGTGGATCGTGCTGCTGAACTGGCCGCTCTACCTGCTGTGCGGGGTGTTCGCCGACCTCGTCCTGACCATCTTCGGGCACGGGTACTCCGCCGGGCGCCCCGTGGTGCTCATCCTCGCCGGCGCCATGCTCTTCGCCACCGCCTGCGGCATGGTCGACATGCTGCTGAACATGGCCGGCCGCACGTCGTGGACGCTGGCCAACTCGGTGCTCTCGCTCGTGGTGATGGTCGGCGTGGACCTGCTCCTCATCCCCCACCTCGGCATCCTGGGGGCCGGCATCGGCTGGGCGGCGGCGATCGTCTCCAACAACGCCCTGCCGCTGACCCAGCTGTTCGTGTCGATGGGGCTGCACCCGTTCGGGCACGCCACCCGCAACGCCGCGGCCGTGGCCGCCTTCTGCTTCGGCGTCCTGCCCGTCGGCGCGCTGCTGCTGGCCCCCGGGAACGTCCTCGTGGCCGCGGGCGCCGTGGTCGTCGGCGCCGGGCTCTTCGCCACCGTATGCCTGCGCCTGCGGTCGACGCTGGGGCTGCCCGCGCTCAGCTCGCTGGTCCCGCGCGGCCGCCGGCGTCCCACCGTCCCGGCCGACCCGTCCCGCGCGGACGACCGGCACCCTTCCGGAGGACCACGATGACCGCACTCGACCGGGCGGCCGCCCCCGCGCCGCCGCCCATGGCCCTGACCCCCTGGCGGCTCACGGTGCTGACCGCGCGCGGCCTGATGTCCGACCGCCGCGAGCGCCGCCGGGAACGCGCCGGCCGGGCGCGCACGGGTCTCGGCCCGCGCGCGCTCGACCCGCGGCTGCGGGCGCCGGTGTTCGTGCTCGGCGCGCCGCGCTCGGGGACGACGTTCCTGGGGTCGTGCATCGGTGCGCTGCCCGAGGTGTCCTACCACTTCGAGCCGCGGGTGACCAAGGCCGCGGCCCGGCAGGTGTACGAGGGCACGTGGTCCGAGCGCCGGGCGGCGCGGGTGTTCCGGTCGTCGTACCGGTTGCTCCTGCTCGCCGCCGGCGACGGGGGACGGCGGTTCGTCGAGAAGAACCCCGAGAACTGCTTCGTGGTGCCCTTCCTCGTCCGCACCTTCCCCGACGCCCGGTTCGTCCAGATCATCCGCGACGGCCGCGACGTCGCCGTCTCGCACGCGGAGAAGCCGTGGCTGTCGGCGAAGTCGGCCGGCACCGGGCAGCGCGGCCGGGGTGGCCAGGCGTGGGGGCCGTGGGCCCGCTGGTGGGTCGAGCGCGAGCGGGCCGAGGAGTTCGCCACCGCCTCCGACCTCACCCGCACGGCGTGGAGCTGGCGGCGGTTCACCGACTCGGCCCGCACCGCCCTGGCCGAGCTCCCGCCCGAGCGGGTGCTGACCGTCCGCTACGAGGACGTCGTGCGGCACCCCGAGCAGGCCGCCGCGACCATCGCGGCGTTCTTTGGGCACGCCGAGCCGCCCGCGTCCCTGCTCGAGGCGCTCGGGCGGGCCGACACCGGCTCGATCGGCCGGTGGCGCACGGCCCTCGACGCCGACGGGCTGGCCGACGTGGACCGAGAGGCAGGACACCTGTTGCGCGAGCTGGGGTATGACTCGTGAGCCGCGGCGACGCGCGCGGTGGCCTCCTGGTCACCGGCCTGCCCCGCAGCGGCACCAGCTGGGTCGGCAAGATGCTCGAGGCCTCGGGCGAGGTCGTGTACGTCAACGAGCCGATGAACCCGCAGCACCCGCCGGGCCACTCCCCCGGCGTGCTCGACGCGACGGTCACCCACCGGTTCCAGTACATCAGCGACGAGGACGACGAGCAGTGGCGCCGGGCGTTCGACCGCACGCTGGCCCTGCGCTACCAGTTCGGGCCGGAGCTGCGGCGGAACCACTCGGCCTACGACCTGGCCCGCATGGTCAAGTACGGCACGGCGTTCACGGCGGGCCGGCTGCGCGGCCGGCGGGCGATGATCGACGACCCGTTCGCCGTGTTCGCCACCGGGTGGCTGACCCAGCAGATGGGCTGCGAGGCCGTCGTCCTGGTCCGTGACCCGGTGTCCTTCGTGGGCAGCTGGCGGGCGCTGAACTGGCAGATCCACTTCCACGAGCTGCTGGAGCAGCCGGCGCTGGTCCGTGACCACCTGGGCCCCTACGTCGAGCGGATGCGCGACCTGGTCGGCTCGCCGGACTGGCTCGCCCGGACGTGCCTGCTGTGGGAGGCGACCTACGACGTCGTCGACCGCGCCTTCCGGGAGCTGCCGGGCGTGCACCTGGTCAGCTACGAGGCCCTGGTCGAGGACCCGATGACGCGGTTCGAGGACCTGTACCGCAGGTTCGGGCTCACCTGGTCCGACGACGCGGCCGGACGGGTCCGCGAGGCGACGACGGAGAAGGCCGGCGCCGAGCAGGGGTCCCACCGCTGGTCGCTGCGCGGCGGGCTCTCCCGGACCGCGTACCGGCCCATGGGCTCGGCGACGGCGCTGTCGACCTACCGGACGCGGCTGACCCCGGCCGAGGTCGAGCGGGTGCGGACGCTGACCGCGTCGGTGGCCGGGCGCGTGCTGGGGCCGGGCCGGGGCGGAGCGGTCAGGAACGCGGCGCGCGCAGACGGGTGAGCAGGGCCCCCGTCAGCAGCACGAGCGCGAACGGGGCGTCCTCGCGGACGTAGCGGCGGAACAGCCGGCGGGGCTCGTGGACCAGCCGGAACAGCCACTCCAGGCCGAGCGGGCGCATCCAGCCCGGCGCCCGCTGCAGGTCGCCCGCGGCGAACGGCAGCGCGGCACCGCAGCCGAGCCACCAGGCGCTGGGCAGCAGCGCGGAGAAGTCGGAGATGATCCGTTCCTGCTTCGGGAAGCCCAGCCCCACGAACACGATGTCGGGGTGTGCCTCGACCACGCCGTCGCGGCACTTCGCGAGCTCGACCTCGTCGAGCTCGAAGCCCCGGGGCGGCGAGCAGCTGCCCGAGACCTTGAGCCCGGGGTAGGCGCGCTGCAGGGCCTCGGCGGCGCGTTCGGGGACGCCCGGCTCTCCGCCGAGCAGGTAGACCGACCGGCCGTCGGCCGCCGCGGCCTCACTGAGCGACCAGATGAGGTCGGCGCCGGTGACGCGGGCCGGCAGCGGGTGGCCGGAGATCTTGGCCGCCCACACGACGGGCGCGCCGTCGGCGACACTGATGTGGGCGCTGCGGATCATCTCGGCCACTCGCGGGTCGCGGGAGGCGTGGCGGAGGTGATCGACGTTCGGGGTGGCGATCCAGCCGCCACGGCCGGCGAGCAGCTCGGCCCGGACCCGCTCGACCACCTCGTGCTCGGTCACCGGGTCGATCGGGAGTCCGCCCACCTCGACGCGCTCACGCTCCGTCGCTGTCATCGTCAGATCATGACCCCTCGCGCGCGCCCGTGGGGGCTCGAGCTGCGCGATCTCACCCCTTGGAGGTCACAGGGGGTCACCCCGGTGGCCCGCGATGGCAGACTCGCGACGTGGTGAGCACCTCCGCGGAAGACATGTCTCCCGCCTCCTCGGCCCAGCATCCGGCCCGTCCGCGGGTGCTCTACCTGGGCGGCCTCGGGCGCAGCGGCACCACAGTCATCGAGCGGGTACTCGGCGAGCTCCCCGGTGCGTGCTCGGTCGGCGAGCTCGTGCACCTGTGGCAGCGCGGCGTCCTGGACGACGAGACCTGCGGCTGCGGTGTGCCGTTCTCGCGGTGCGAGTTCTGGACCGAGGTCGGCACGCGGGCCTTCGGCGGCTGGGACCCGGCGCTCGCCCGCCGGATGGAGGAGTTGCGGCCGCGCGTCGACCGCACCCGGTTCATCCCCCGGCTCCTCGCCCCTCGCCTGCTGGGGCGGCACCGCGCCGAGCTGCGCGAGTACGTGGGCACCTTCCTCCGGCTCTACCGGGCGATCAGCGAGACCAGCGGCGGCGACGTCGTCATCGACTCGAGCAAGCACTCGTCGCTGGCCTTCTGCCTGCGGACCGAGCCCGGCCTCGATCTCCGGATCGTCCACGTCGTGCGCGACCCCCGCGGGGTCGCCTACTCCTGGACCAAGGAGGTGCGCCGGCCGGAGGCGCACAGCGACGAGGCCCTGATGACCCGCTACTCCCCCGCGCGCTCGTCGCTGCTGTGGAGCGGTCACAACCTGTTCTTCGGCCTGCTGCGCCGGCTGGGCACGCCCACGACGCTGCTGCGGTACGAGGACTTCGTGACCGATCCGCGGCGTGTGCTCGGGGAGCTGGCGGAGTTCGCCGGCATGCCGACCGGCGAGGGCAGCCTCGGCTTCCTGGCGGGCGCCACGGCGACCCTGTCGCCCTCGCACACCGTCGCGGGCAACCCGATGCGGTTCCGCACCGGCCCGACGACGCTGCGCCGGGACGACGCCTGGCGCAGGGAGCTCCCCCGCCGGCGGCGCTGGCTGGTGTCGGCGCTGACCGCCCCGCTGCTGGCCCGCTACGGCTACCTGCGGCGGGCGCCCCGATGAGCGGTGCCATGGACGCTCCGGCGACCACGGTGGGCGTCGTCGTCCCCACCCATGACCGGCCCGAGCTGCTGCGTCGGACGCTGCGCTCGATCCTGGCCCAGGACACCCCCGCCGACCTCGATGTCGTGGTGGTCTTCGACCGCAGCACGCCCGACCCCACGCTGGCGGAGCTCAGCTCCCCCGGCCGCCGGGTGCGGGTGGTGGCCAACGAGCGCACGCCCGGCCTCGCCGGGTCGCGCAACACCGGCATCCTCGCCCTGGACACCGAGTGGGTCGCCTTCTGCGACGACGACGACACCTGGGCGCCCACCCGGCTGAGTGCGCAGCTGGACCGCAGCCGG
The DNA here is from genome assembly GCF_054325275.1 of Oryzihumus sp. Taxonomy (NCBI): domain Bacteria; kingdom Bacillati; phylum Actinomycetota; class Actinomycetes; order Micrococcales; family Intrasporangiaceae; genus Oryzihumus; species Oryzihumus sp. Next base: position 3,749 of record NZ_JBTCWL010000088.1, on the reverse strand, counting down.
CAGCACCCGGACGCCGACGTCCTCACCACGTCGATCCTGGTGGCCTACGAGGGCGCCGAGGTGCCCCGGCTGGCGGGCGCCGCCGAGGTGACCCACGACGACCTGACGCGCAGCCGGATGGCGATGCTGCACAGCTCCACGCTGCTGCTGCGCCGCGCCGCCCTCCTGGGCTGGCTGGGCATGGTCGACGAGAACATCCCGGGCAGCCAGAACGAGGACTGGGACCTGCTGCTGCGGGCCGCCTCCCGCGCCCCGATCCAGCACATCGACGAGCCGCTGGTCCGCGTGCTGTGGGGCACCTCCTCGCACTTCTCGCGCCAGTGGGAGACGCGCGTGGCGTCGCTGCAGTGGATGCTCGAGCGGCATCCGGGCATCACCGTCAGCGACCGGGGCGCGGCCCGGGTCTTCGGTCAGCTGGCCTTCGGCAGTGCCGCGCTCGGCCGGCGCCGGGCGGCGACGCGATGGGCACGCCGGGCGATGGGCCGCCGCTGGGCCGAGCCGCGCGGCTACCTGGCCCTCGCGGTGGCCCTCCGGATGGTGTCGGCCGAGGCCGTCATGTCGTTCCTGCACCGCCGCGGCCGGGGGCTCTAGGCCCCGACCGCCGGCTCAGTAGGCGCCCCGGGAGCGGAGGACGGCGGACGCCGTCTTCCAGAGGATGAGCAGGTCCAGCGCGAGCGACCAGTTCTCCACGTAGCGGAGGTCGAGGCGGACCGACTCCTCCCAGGAGAGGTCGCTGCGCCCGGAGATCTGCCAGAGGCCGGTCAGCCCGGGCTTCACCAGCAGCCGCCGGCGGATCGAGGTGTCGTAGCGCTCGACCTCGTGCGGCAGAGGGGGCCGCGGGCCGACCAGCGACATCGAGCCGCCGAGCACGTTGAACAGCTGCGGGAGCTCGTCGAGGGAGAAGCGGCGCAGCCAGCGGCCGACCCGGGTGACCCGCGGGTCCTTGCGCATCTTGAACAGCAGGCCGTTGCCCTCGTTCTGCGCCAGGAGGTCGGAGAGCTTCGCGTCCGCGCCGTCGACCATGCTGCGGAACTTGAACATCGTGTAGATCCGGCCCGAGGCCCCCACCCGCTCCTGGCGGTAGAGCACCGGGCCCGGGCCGGAGAGCTTCACCGCCACCGCGAGCGCGGCGAGCACCGGCGCGACCAGGACGATGGCCAGGGCGGCGCCGAAGCGGTCGAGCGCACCCTTGAGCACGCGCTTCCAGCCGGAGAACGTCGGCTCCTCGATCGAGAGCAGCGGGAGCCCCACGAACGGCCGGATGTGCAGGCGCGGCCCGGCGATCTCGATCAGCCCGGGCGAGACCAGCAGCTCGATCCCGCTGCCCTCGAGCTGCCACGAGAGCTTGCGCAGGTAGAGCGCGGCGGTCTCGCTGGCGGAGGTGACCGCGACCGCGTCGGCGTTGCGCCGCTGGACGACGTCGACGACGTCGTCCAGGTCGCCGTCGATCGGCACGCCGATCGACTCCACGCGCGCGGCGGCGCCGGGGGTGGTCACGCAGGCGGCGACGACCTCCATGCCGGCGTACCGGTCGACCTGGAGCCGGCGCACGAGGTCGGCGACGGCTGCATCGCGCCCGACGGCCACGACGCGCTTGACGCATCGACCATGCCGGCGGGCACGCGCGAGCCATTTGCGGGCGAAGAACCGGACGAACAGCGTGATCAGGGTGATCGACGGCACCGTGAAGACGACGAAGGACCGTGCGATGTCCAGCTGCGCGCCGTAGGAGATCACGCTGACGCCGGCCAGCAGGAGCAGGCCACCGCGGGCGACCTTCCGGAACTCCTCGCTGCCCGTTCCGTAGAACTCCGGCGAGTAGGCCCCGGAGAAGCCGAGCGCCAGCGGCCAGACCAGTGGCAGGGCCGCGCACAGCCAGGCGTAGGGCGAGCCGGGCAGGTCCTCCCCGGGGCGGACGACGAGCATGACGATGCCGGCGACGACGCCGATCAGGGCGTCTGCGGTGATGAGCACGGCGCGGTAGCGGCGGGACCACCGGGCCTGCCGGCGGGTGTGGAGCGAGCGGCCGGGCAGGGCCGTGCCGAGGGGGGCTGCCGACTCCGCGACCCGGCCGGGCAGCGCAGGACGCAGCTCGGTCTGGCCTGCCCCACCATCGACGAGCATGGTCCCCCCAGACCGCGGATACTACTCAACGTAGTCGTCGAGCTACATCGCAGCGTCCTCACCAGGAGGTTCACCCGCGCCAGGCGCCCGAGACCGTGTCACCCTCACACTGTGTGACGCCAGCGTCAATACGCACGGTGACCGTTCACCCAATTGGGAGGACGTGCCCCCGGATTCCGGGGAAGCCCAGCTCAGCTGCGGGGGTGCACGTCGTTCTGAGCAGCCTCGAGCCCCTTGGCCAGCAACAGCTCGGTGGCGTCCGCGGCCTCGACGAGCAGCAGGTCGAGCTCCTTGCGCTCGGTGGAGGAGAAGTCCTTGAGGACGAAGTCGGCCGGGTCCTGCCTGCCGGGCGGGCGGCCGATGCCGACGCGCACGCGCAGGTAGTCCTTCGTGCCCGTCGAGCGGGTGATCGACCGCAGGCCGTTGTGACCGCCCTCGCCCCCGCCGCGCTTGAGCCGCACGGTCGAGAACGGGATGTCGAGCTCGTCGTGGATGACCACCAGGTCGGCGACGGGCAGGTGGTGGTAGTCGAGCAACCCGCGCACGGGGCCGCCCGACTCGTTCATGTAGGTGAGCGGTCGGGCGAGGACGACCCGCCGTCCGGCCAGCCGCCCCTCACCGGAGACCGCGCGTGCCCGCGCGCCCTTGCCCGGGGACAGCTTGATGCCCGCACGGGCCGCCAGCTCGTCGAGCACCATGGCGCCCACGTTGTGCCGGTTGCCGGCGTACCCGGGCCCCGGATTCCCGAGCCCGACGACGAGGAAGGGGCCCTCGGACACGACGGGCGCGGGTGCCGCGGCCCCGGGGGCGACGGCAGTGCCGTCGCCCCCGGGGGTCGTGCTCTGGTTCAGCGGGACCTGCTCAGGACTCGTCGGCCGAGCCGGAGTCGCCCTCGGCCGCGGACTCCGCGCCCTCGGCAGCAGCCTCGGTCTCCTCGGTGCCGGCCTCCTCCTTCTCGATGCCGGCCTCGGCCTCGGCCTCGGCGAGCTCGGCCTCCAGCGCCTCGGCCGTGGGGGCGCCGAGGAAGCCGATGACGAGGGCGTCGGGGTCGGTGATGAGGGTCGAGCCCTTGGGGAGGACCAGCTCGCCGGCGGTGATGCCCTGGCCGGCGGTGCGGCCGGTGATGTCGGCCTCGATGCTGTCGGGCAGCTTGGTGGCGTCGGCCTCGATGGCGACCGTGTTCAGCTGGTGGTTCGGGATCGTGTCGGGCGCGGGCTCGCCGACGATGACGATCGGCACCTCGACCGTGGTCTTCTCGCCGCGGCGGACCAGCAGCAGGTCGACGTGCTCGTGCGTGCGGCTGATCGGGTCGCGCTGGACGGCCTTGGTGAGCGCGAGCTGCTCCTTGCCGTCGAGCACGATGGTGAGCAGGGCGTTGCTGCCGCCGTTGCGCAGCGCGGCCGCGAACTCGCGGGCCGGCAGCGACAGGTGGACGACGTCCTGGCCGTGCCCGTAGAGGACGGCGGGGACGCGGCCCTCGCGACGGGTACGGCGGGCGCTGCCCTTGCCGAACTCGGTGCGGGGCTCGGCGGCGAGGCGGAAGTCGGCCACGGTGATGTGCTCCTCAAGAGGTGGATCGGGTCTGCGGGCCGGCGCACGAGCGCGGCACACCCCTGAGGGCAGAC
>NZ_JBTCWL010000087.1:0-13603 GCF_054325275.1 Oryzihumus sp. | reverse complement strand
CCATCCCACAGGGGTGACGACGCGGCCCCCTTCGGCTCGGAGAGTGAGCTGGTCATGGCCTCTCCCGCTGGAGGCGAGGCGCGCCAGAAGGGATCGGACATGTCAACGTCGGCGCCAGGGTTACGGCCCGGTTCGAATGGCGGCAAACCCCACGCGGTTCCCGTGCGTCGGGACCCCGGACGATCCGAGCAGGCGCAGCGGTTCTTCGACGCCACGGCGTCGCATCTGCGCCGCGACCTGCCCGCCTTCACGGCCCGCGTCGTGGCAGACGGTCGTGCCGCGTGGGGAACGGTGCGGCATCCGGAGGCCCTGGCGGCTCGGGCCCGGAAGCTGTCGCTGGCGGTGCCCATGGTGCGTCAAGCGGTCGGCCCGATCCTCACCGGACACGTCCGTGACTGGCGTGCCGAGTACGCCTATACCGCCGGGCTGCAGGCGTTCATCTACGGCTTCCCCTACATCTACAACGCGCAGCTCCGGCACGACTGGGTCACCCAGCCCCGCAACCCGGACGTGGTCCCGTACGCCGCGGTGAACCACTTCTGGCATGCGGCGCGGCTGCTCGACGAGGCCTACCGGGACGGGGGCTGCCCGAACACGGACACGTTGTACTCCCTGGCGTGGGTCGACCTGCGCGACGGCCCGGTCATCCTGTCTCACCCCGACATGGGCAAGCGGTACTTCACGTTCGAGATCATGGCGTTCACCTCGGACAACGTGGACTACGTCGGCCAGCGCACCACCGGGGCAGGGGGCGGTGACTACGCGCTCATCGGGCCCGGCTGGCGCGGCGACCTCCCCGCCGGGGTCAAGCCCACCCAACCTTCACCGACCCCATGGGTCCTGGTCCTGGGGCGAACCCTGGTCGATGGCCCCTCCGACGTCCCGGCAGCCAAGGACCTCCAGGCCAAGTACCGCCTCACCCCGCTCAGCAGGTGGGGCAAGCCCGGCGCCAGGTCGCAGCGGCGCAACGTCTACGCCCCGCCCTCGAAGACCGACCTGCTGTCGCCGTGGAAGTCGCTCAACGCGATGCTGGCCGAGAACCCGCCCCCGCCGCACCACGCGGTGGTGCTGGGCCAGCTGGCCCGTATCGGCATCGGACCCGGCCTGGACGTCGAGCAGCAGCCCACGACGGTCAAGCAGGGACTCACCCGGGCCGCGCTGGTCGGCATGGAGATGCTCAAGCAGCAGTTCCTCAGCGGGGACTGGGCCACCACCGTCAACGGCTGGCGCTACCCGCCGCCGCGCGAGGGCCGTTTCGGTGACGACTTCCTGAGCCGTGCCGCCGACCAGTCCATGGCCGGCATCACCGCCAACGACCCCGCCGAGGCCGTCTACCTCGTCAACTTCGACGACGCCAACGGCACCAAGCTCGCGCCCGAAGGCACGTACGAGCTGCACTTCGACGCCGATCAAGCGCCGCCGGTGGACGCCTTCTGGTCGCTGTCCGCGTACACCAGCGAGGACATGAACCTCATCCCCAACCCGGCACACCGGTACTCCGTGGGCGACCGCACCCCCGGGCTCAAGCGGGAGGACGACGGCGGCCTGACCATCTACCTCGAGCCCCAATCGCCCGACGGCCACGAAACCAACTGGCTGCCCACATCAGCCCACCACGCGTGGTTCGTCATCCTGCGCCTCTACCGACCCCGTTCCGAGGTGGTCGACGCGACCTGGAAGTGCCCCGGGATCGCCCGGGTGACCTGACACAGAGAGAAGAGCACGTGATGAAACTGTCCGCGAAACTGCCCCACGACGACGTCGACGCAAAGATCCAACGCTTCGACAACGTCCGAGGCCAGCGCTACACCGAGATCTTCCTGATCGGTGGTCACGCCCTCACCGGTCACCTCGTGGCTGCGGTCTACAACACCATCGGGCTGAACGACCCCACGGGAAGCGGGGACACCAGCCCCCAGGCACTCGTGGACCAGGTCGACGTCGAGGCGCTCAAGAAGCAGTACGACGAAATCAGCGCGTTCAAGAACGGGCCCAGGCTCTGGACCCTGGACTGGGTTGAGGTCATGGTCGGCAAGGAGCGTGACTTCAACGGGCTGCACGCGCGCTGGGTCATGTGGCTGGACGTGCCCAAGGAGATGCGCAAGCACGAGAGCGTCGCCTACAAGTCGGTCCACGGCAAGCGGGACACCCAGCTCGGGATCAACAAGGGCTCCCCGGCCTTCATCCTCGACGACCCCGACGGGGACTCGTGGGTGATGAAGTCCGCCAGCCTCATCCTCGACCCTACCCAGAGCTACGACAGCCTCAAGAACCTCGGAGACCGCCTGACCCCCGCGCCCGGATGGAGCTTCCGGGTCGTCGAGCTGGAACAGGACCTCGTTCTCACCCCTGACAACGGTGCCGTCCGGATCACCCAGGACGAGCTCGGCAACACCTACGACCGCGTCGGCGGTCCCTTCAGCAACTACAAGCCCTGACGCCGCCGGACCGAGAGGTGGTCAATCGCCCCTTCGCGAACAGCCCTTGACCAGTCGGCGGCGCAGCGGAATCCGGTGTTTCCCGTTGAGCTGTCGGGGGTGTTCGCGGTCCGGGCGGCGACGCGGTAGCGGTTGCAGTAGGAGCGGTGACATAGGTAGGAACCACCGCGGATGACCTTGGAATCGCCGCTGGCCGGACCCTTGGGGTCGGGCGCCGGGGTGCCGGGGTGGGTGGCGCTGAACCAGTCGGCGCACCATTCCCAGACGTTGCCTGCGACGTTGTGGAGCCCGAAGCCGTTGGGGTCGAAGGCGTCGACCGGTGCCGTGCCCAGGAACCCGTCGGCCAGGGTGTTGTCGGTGGGGAAGGTGCCTTGCCAGATGTTGCACATCCATCGGCCGTCGGGGGTCAGCTCGTCGCCCCACGCATACCGTGCGCTCACCAGGCCGCCGCGGGCGGCATACTCCCACTCGGCCTCCGTGGGGAGGCGCCGCCCAGCCCACTGGCAGTACGCGGCGGCGTCGTTCCAGGAGACGTGCACCACGGGATGGTCCATCCGCCCGTCCAGCGAGGAGCCGGGGCCTTCCGGGTGCCGCCAGTGCGCGCCATGGACCTGCCGCCACCAGGGGGCGTCCGCCACCGCGCTCGTGGGCGGATGGCCCGCGGGAAGAAGGCCGGCGAAGACGAACGACCAGCCGTACCGTTCGGCGTCGGTGCGGTAGCCCGTGGCGTCCACGAACTCGGCGAACCTCTGGTTGGACGTGGCGTAACGGTCGATCCGGAACGGTGCCAACGTGACGACGCGAACGGGGCCCTCACCGTCGGCGGGGAACCCGTCCGGGTCGTTGCCACCCATCAGGAAAGACCCGCCGGGCAGATCAACCAGCGTGGGGTCCGGACCGGTGGGTCCCCGGGTGACGATGTGCTGCCTCGGGCCGGGCGGTGCTGCTGCCGCGCTGTCGCCGCGGGAGGCCGCACAGCAGGCAGACGGCGCGGCTGGTCGTCGTTCATCCACGGGTGATCCTGTTCGGCCGGCCAGCAGCTTTCCACGGCTGGCTCGCGGTGACCTGCTAGCTGGCGGTCGCGGCCATCTGCTGCTGGGCCCCGGCGAGTGCGCCCCTCAACGCCTGGACGTGGTGGCCGTGCGCTTCGGCCGTGGCCTTGGTGAGGCTTCTCGTCACCACCGGCGCCACCACGCTCGCTGAGGAGCGTGGGTAGGCGAGGATGAGCGCAGCGCAGCCCAGGGGGATCATCGCCGCCGCCTGGCCCTTGACCTTGCTCTCGGTGAGCAGGTGCAGTGCCTCGCCCAGGAACCCGCCCATCACGGCGGCGAAGCCGGTGGTGAGCGGCACCAGCGGGAAGACCACCAGCCCGGTGATGAACCCCAGGGTGCCCAGCCCCTGGGCCCCTTCGCGGACCATGTGGTCGGACTGTTGCACCGTGACCTTGCCGGACAGGTCCTTGGCGACGAGGATCGCGCCGTGCAGGTAGGCGCCGCAGGTGAGCGCGGCTTCGTAGTCGTCGCGGGCCGCGTCGTGGGACAGGTAGCTGCTGATCAGGACGTCAGTGGTCTCCTGGTCGATCGGCAGTGACAGGACCTTGAGTCCGGCGGTGGGGTTCATGATGAGAGTCCATGTGCTGCGTGGGCGTGGTGCGCGACCGTGTGGATGGCTTGCTCGTCCTTGGCCCTGCGGTGCGGCTTGACGTCGAAGGCGACCTTCTTGATGGTGCCGGTGAAGGCGAACGGACGCCGGTCCGCATAGCTCAGGTCGACCACGCCGCCGTTGTCGCGGCCGATGTCCATCCCGGCGTAGGCGGAGAACCTCATCGGCACCGTGTGGTCCATCCTCCCGCCACCCACCGGAGTGTCGTTCACGAACAAGGTGACCTGCCCACCGGTGGCCGGTTTGGCGGCGTCGGCGGCGAACTCCATGCGCACGCTCACCTCACCCGTCGGCAGGGGGGTGTCGGCCTGCTGGCGATAGACGAACACGCCCATCATCGAGTAGGTGTGGGTCAGCCGGCCGCCATCGACGAACAGTGAAAACCCGCCGAGGTGGTCCGCCTCGGCGACGATGACGCCTTCGGCGCCATCGGGCGGTATGACGAGTTCCGCGCTGATCGCGTAGGAACGGTTGTAGATGCGCGGGATCATGCCGGGCGCGACGTTCTGCACATCACCGCGGAACTCGATCTTGTCGGTCGCCTCCAGCGGCGGTGTGATGCCGAAGAATGCCGACAGGGTGGCCAGCAGCGGGAGCACCTTGTACCGCTCGGCCTCCTTCCAGAACAGCTTCCTGAGCTCCCGGACCTTGTCCGGGTGGTCGGCGGCCAGGTCGTGGGCCTGGCTGAAGTCGTCGGGCAGGTAGTACAGCTCGGCCGGGTCGCCGTCGGGGTCCCACACGTCCGGTGCGTAGGGTCGCAGCGCCTCGGGGGTGAGCACCCACGGGATGCGGGGTGTCTTCATCGCCAGCCACCAGCCGTCCTTGTACATGGCCCGGTTGCCGATCGTCTCGAAGTACTGCTGGGTGTGGCGTTCGGGCGCGGCCGCGTCGAGCAGCGAGTCGGCGAAGGTGAAGCCGTGCAGCGGTTCCTGCTCTATCCCGTCCACCCGGGACGGGGCCGGGATGCCGGCGATGTCGAGAATCGTCGCACCGACATCGGTGACGTGGGTGAACTGGGAACGCAGACCGCCGGGGTCGACGATGCGCTCCGGCCAGTGGATGACCATCGGGTTGCGGGTGCCGCCCAGGTGTGAGCCGACCTGCTTGCCCCACTTGAACGGGGTGTTCCCGGCCCAGGCCCAGGCCGCCGAGTAGTGCGGGTCCATGATCGGGGCACCCCAGGACTCCTCGCCGCCGTAGCGTTCGGAGAGCTGCAGCTGCATCTCGTCCGTGAGCGGGATGCCGTTCTGCATCGTCATCTCGTTGAACGAGCCGGTGATGGTGCCCTCCATGCTGGCGCCGTTGTCGCCCCAGATCCAGATGACCAGGGTGTTGTCGAGCTCGCCCAGCTCCTCGATCGCGTCGATGACGCGGCCGACGTTGTGGTCGGCATTCTCCGAGTACCCGGCGTAGACCTCCATCTGGCGTGCGTAGAAGGCCTTCAGCCGTGGGGGAACGTCGGCCCATGCCGGGAAGGCATCGTCGCGTGCCGTGAGCTCCGCGTCCGCAGGGATGACACCGAGCTCCTTCTGCCGCGCGAAGACCTCTTCCCGCAACATGTCCCACCCCTGGTCGAACTGCCCCTTGTACCTGTCGGCCCACTCGGAGGCGACGTGGTGAGGGGCGTGGCTGCAGCCGGTGGAGAAGTAGACGAAGAACGGCTTGCGCGCGTCCTGGCCGCGCACCCCGTGCAGCCACTCGATGGTCCTGTCGGCCATCGCATCCGGCAGGTAGTAGGGGTTCTCCTCGTCGTCGTACTCTGCCGGGGTCCCGATGATCTTCTGGTTCTCGGCCAGGCAGGGGTCCCACTGCCCGGAGTCGCCCCCGAGGAAGCCGTAGAAGTAGTCGAAGCCCCACCCGGTCGGCCAGCGACCCAGCGGGCCGGCGGGTCCCTGCTGCCCGTCGGGGGTGAGGTGCCACTTGCCGAAGGCGGCCGTGCTGTAGCCGTTGTCGCGCAGGATTCGCGGCAGCGGGGCACACTCGAGCGGCACCATGGCGGTGTAGCCGGGGAACCCGCTGGAGAACTCACCCACGGAGCCGAAGCCGACGGTGTGGTTGTTCCGCGCGGTCAGCAGCGCCGCACGGGTGGGGGAGCACAGTGCGGTGACGTGGAACCGGTTGTAGCGCAGCCCGGCTTCGGCGAGCCGGGTGTAGTTCGGCGTCTGTATCGGCCCCCCGAAGGTGCTCGGGTTCCCGAACCCGGCGTCGTCGATCAGCACCAGCAGCACGTTCGGCGCGCCCTGCGGGGGCTCCGGGTGACGGATCAGGTTCCAGTCGGGTGTGGAACCGCGGAGAGTGCGGTTCGCCCTTCCCTCGAACGGCGGCGTGGTCAACGGCAGGGTCGTGCGGTCGGGCTCACGCATGTCGTCTCCAGGTCGGTCACGGGCGCCCGCAACACGACCGAACGAACGCCACGATGCTGGGCAAAGCGCGCGTATGCGCACACTCCCACCACAGGAGCCTCCGGGGAGCCGGGACAGGGGTCATCATCCCCGGCGGATGACCTCAGTCCTTCGGAGGAGGACCACCAGCCCGGGCTCGCACCCGATCGGCCGCGGGACCGCTTCCGGAGACTGCCCGCAGGTCACTCCTGGCGTAGCGGTGGACGAGCAGGGGCAGGAACGTGCGCACCCGTGCATCCACGAAACGAGCCGCCACCTCGTCGAGGACCCGGTCGACGACCTCCGCCCCGATGAGGTCGTCGAAGTCCCGATGCAGCTGGGCGGCGATCTCGTGCAGGTCGGGGTGCAGCCCGTGGCGGGCCTGAGTCGTGAGGGGCGGGTGGAACTGGGTCATGACTGATGGTCCGGCGCGGTCATCCGCCGCACCATCGCCGAACGTCCCGACCTGGATGGCACGCCGGGTGCCAGCAGGCGCCCGGACCCGCCCCCGAGGGGTCCCGCCGAAGGGCGCGCCGTGCCACGCTGGTCGCCGTGGGCAGATCCGCCCGGCTCGGCTTGTTCGTCGCTGCCGTTCTTGTCTGCGTGGTGAGCATGGTCCTGGGCTTGGCCACGCACAACCTGTTCGCGTGGCTTATGGCCGCTGGCATGCTCAGCGTGGCCATCTCACAGCTCGCCGAGTGCGCCTGATGAAGTGAGCGCGCTGACTCCCGGCCCGTCCCTCAACGAGGGGTGTTTCCGCCGTCCGGGCTCACCCCGGGCGGACGGTTCCGCGCAGGTGCTCCAGGTCGCCCGAGCGCACCATCAGGTCCCAGCCCCCCGGCCCGACCGGGCGGGCCAGCAGGTCGACCGTCGAGGGCAGCAGCACCGGCCCCCGGAAGACGACGTCCGCGGCATACCGCTCCGGCAGTCGTGCCTCGACGGAGGCCAGGGCGTGGGCCATCGTCCACATGCCGTGGGCGATGGCCCGCGGGAAGCCGAACGCCTTGGCGGCCAACGGGTTCAGGTGGATCGGGTTGACGTCCCCGCTGACCGCCGCGTAGCGCCGACCCTGGTCCGCTGGTACCCGCCACGTGGCGGTGGGGTGCCTGAGCCGGTCCACGTCGACGTCCAGGGGCGCCTCGGGGGCGGCGTCACCGGGTGGCGCCGCGGCGCCGCGGGACAGGTACGTGCTGCGCCCTTCCCAGACCAGCTCGTCGCCGGCCCGGACCTCACCGACGAGGTCGACCTGCGCACCCCGGGGGTGGGGGCGCAGGTCGGTCGCTGTCGCGCGCAGGTCCAGCACCTCCCCGGCATCCACGGGCCGGTGCTGCGCGAGGCGCTGGCGCAGGTGCACGAGCCCGGGCAGCGCCAGGGGGAAGCCGGGCTCGGCCATCAGGGTGACCTGCAGCGGGAAGACCAGCACGTGCAGGTAGGTCGCGGGGAGCGTGTCGTGCAAGGTGAACCCGCAGACCCGGTCGTATGCCGCGAGGTGGGTCCGGTCGACCCTCACCCCGGCACGCAGCACCTCCAGGTCGGGCAGCGGGCCACTGCGCCCCCGCGCGGTCAGCGCCGCCCGGGCGAAGAGCCCGGCCAGGCTCGGGGACTCGCCCAGGTTCAGGGTGTTGGTGCCGTCGCCCATCGCTCAGGCCCCGACCAGGCTCTGGCCGCAGACCCGCAGCACCTGGCCGGTGACCCCAGTGTTGTCCGGCTGCGCGAGGAACGCGATCGCCTCTGCGACGTCGACCGGGCTGCCGCCCTGGCCCAGGCTGTTGATCCGGCGCCCCACCTCGCGGGTGCCGATTGGCATCCGGGCGGTCATTTCGGTCTCGATGAAGCCCGGCGCGACGGCGTTGACGGTGATGCCTCGGCCGGCGACCTGGGCCGAGAGGGCCTGCACCAGCCCGATCACGCCGGCCTTGCTCGCGGCGTAGCTGGCCTGACCCCGGTTGCCGGCGATCCCGCTGGTCGAGGACACGCTGATGACCCGGCCGCCGTCGGCCAGGGCCCCCTCCCGCGTGGCGTCGAGCAGCACGTCGTTGATCCGCAGCTGGGCATCGAGGTTGACCGCCAGCACACTGGCCCACCGCTCGGCGTCGGTGTTGACCAGCAGCTTGTCGCGGGTGATGCCGGCGTTGTGCACCATGACGTCGAGCCGGCGGCCGTGGCGCCGCGCCACGTGGGCCGCTATGAGCTCCCCGGCGTCCGTGGCGGTGATGTCGAGCTGTAGCGTGCTGCCGCCCACCCGGTTGGCGACCGCGGCGAGCGAGTCGCCCGCCGCCGGGATGTCGACGCAGATGACCTCGGCGCCGTCCCGGGAGAGCACCTCGGCGATGGCGGCGCCGATGCCCCGCGCGGCGCCGGTCACCACGGCCACCTTCCCTGCCAGCGGGTGGTCACCGTCGCCGGCACCTTCTTCTGTGCCGGGACCGACGCGCAGCGCCTGGCCGTCGACGTAGGCCGAGCGGGCCGAGAGGAAGAAGCGCAATGGCGACGCCAGTGCCGGTCCGCCGTCCCCTGCACCGTAGAGCAGGTTGGCCGTGGCGCCGTCGCGCAGCTCCTTGGCGACGCTGCGGACGATGCCCTCGAGGGCGCGCTGGGTGGCGGCCTGCGCCGGTGCGCCGAGCCGCTCCGGCGCGGCGCCGAGGAGCAGCACCCGGCCGCACGGCCCGAGCCGTTTCAGGGCCGGCGCGAGGACGGCCCGCACGCCCTCCAGGTCGCTGACCGTCCGGGCGGCGCTGGCGTCGAGCACCACGGCGCCGAGCCTGCCGGTCGCCTGCCCGGGCCCGGCGCCCACCTCCACGACGTCCACCGCGGCGCGCACCAGGGCCGGCTTCACGACGGCCAGCAGCGGTGCGTCGCCGACCCCAGCGACGAGGGCAGGGCCGTCGAGCACCGGCTGGCCCACGGCATACCGGCGCAGGGGAGTGGGGCGGGGCAGGCCGAGCCGGGCCGCGAGGGTCCGGCCCAGGCCGCTGTTCACGAGGTCGAGGTACCGGTCGCTCATGCCGCGGCCTCCAGGATCGCCACCACGCCCTGCCCGCCGGCGGCGCAGATGGACACCAGGCCGCGACCAGATCCCTTCTCGGACAACAGCTTCGCCAGCGTGGCGACGATGCGGCCGCCGGTCGCGGCGAATGGGTGGCCGGCCGCGAGGGAGGAGCCGTTGACGTTGAGCCTGCTGCGATCGACCGCGCCCAGCGGTGCGTCGAGCCCGAGCCGGTCGCGGCAGAACTCCTCGTCCTCCCAGGCCTTCAGCGTGCACAGCACGGTCGAGGCGAAGGCCTCGTGGATCTCGTAGAAGTCGAAGTCCTGCAGCGTCAGGCCGTGGCGGGCGAGGAGGCGGGGCACGGCATACGCGGGGGCCATGAGCAGGCCCTCGTCACCGTGCACGTAGTCCACGGCAGCGGTGGTCGCGTCGACGAACCGGGCCAGCACTGGCAGCCCGTGCTCGTCGGCCCACTCCCGGGTCGCCAGCAGCACTGCGGAGGCGCCGTCGGTCAGCGGTGTGGAGTTGCCGGCCGTCATGGTGGCCCCCTCACCTTCGCCGAAGACCGGCTTGAGCGCGGCCATCTTCTCCACCGACGTGTCGGCGCGCAGGTTCTGGTCGCGGGTCAGGCCGAGGTAGGGCGTGAGCAGGTCGTCGAAGAAGCCGCGGTCGTAGGCCGCGGCCAGCTTGTGGTGGCTGGCGGCGGCGAGCTCGTCCTGGGCCTCGCGGGTGATGCCCCAGTCGACCGTGGTCAGGGCCTGGTGCTCACCCATCGCCAGGCCGGTGCGGGGCTCGGCGTTGCGCGGGATCTCGGGGACGACCTGGCCGGGGCGGAGGCCGGTCAGGGCCTTGACCCGGCCGCCGAGGTTGCGGGCCCGGTTGGCCTGCAGCAGCGTCCGGCGCAGCCCCTCGTTGATCGCGATCGGTGCGTCGCTGGCGGTGTCGACGCCCGCGGCGATCCCGCAGTCGACCTGGCCCAGGGAGATCTTGTTGGCGACGAGGATCGCGGTCTCAAGGCCGGTGCCGCACGCCTGCTGCACGTCGTAGGCCGGCGTCCAGGGCGACAGGTGCGAGCCGAGGACGGCCTCGCGGGTCAGGTTGAAGTCACGGCTGTGCTTGAGCACCGCGCCGGCGGCGACCTCGCCGACCTGCTCGCCCGCGAGGCCGCAGCGGGCGACCAGGCCGTCGATGGCGGTGGTGAGCATGTCCTGGTTGGACGCGTGGGCGTACGGCCCGTTGGACCGGGCGAAGGGGATGCGGTTGGCGCCGACCACGTAGACCGGGCGGGGAGACTGCGGGGCCAAGGGTTCCTCCAGCTGTCGTGGTGGTGCGGGGAGCCATGCACGTTCCTGATACCGAAAGTAGCAGGTACGCCGAGTACGCGGTACTGTCCCCGCATGAGCCCCAGCACCCGGACCGACGGGCGTGACACCCGGTGGGCCGAGCACCGCCAGGCCAGACGTGCCGAGCTGGTGGAGGCGACGATGAAGGCCATCCGCCGGCACGGGGCGAGGGTCGGCATGGACCAGATCGCCGCGCAGGCCGGCACCAGCAAGACCGTCATCTACCGGCACTTCACCGACCGCGCCGGGCTCTACCGCGCCGTGGTGGCCGCCGTGGACGACCTCATCCTGCGCGACCTCGGCTCGGCGCTGGCCACGCCCGGCGCCGGTGGCGACCCCCGTGCGCTCGTCGCGGCCGCTGTCGACAGCTACCTCACGCTGGTCGAGCGCGACCCCGAGGTCTACCGCTTCGTGGTGACTCGCCCGCTGCTGGACACCCCAGTGTCCGACGACCCGGTGGAGGGCATGACCTCCCGGATCGCCGAGCAGGTGACCGCCATCCTGGCCGCGCGCCTGCGCGGGGAGGGGCGCGACGACCGCGCCGCCGGCACCTGGGCGCACAGCCTGATCGGCCTGGTCCGGGCCGCGGCCGACCACTGGGTCGCGCAGCCGGACCGAGAGCCCCGCGAGGTGCTCGCCCGGCAGGTCACCGACCTGGCCTGGGGTGGCCTCGCCGGGGCCCTGCGGACACCTGACACAGCCGACGTCCCCGAGGAGAGCCGATGACCGACCTGACCCCGCTCGGCGCCGCGCTGCGCGCCGCGCTCGACGGCCGCTGGGCCCAGGTCCGCCAGGAGGCGCGGGAGCGGTTCACACCCGAGGACCTGCTGACCGACCCGACGCTCGACCAGGAGGCGCACCGGGCGAGGGTGTTCGAGCAGATGCGCCTCCTGGCCGGGACCGGGCACCCGCGCAACGGCTTCCCGGTGGAGTTCGGCGGCAGGAACGACGTCGGCGCCTCGGTGACCGCGTTCGAGATGCTCGCGCACGGGGACCTGTCGCTGCTGGTCAAGGCCGGCGTGCACTGGGGGCTCTTCGGCGGCGCCATCGTCAACCTGGGCACGAGGGAGCACCACGAGCGCTACCTGGAGGACGTCATCTCCTTCGCCCTGCCCGGCTGCTTCGCGATGACCGAGGTCGGGCACGGCAGCGACGTGCAGCACCTGCACACCACCGCCACGTACGACCCCGGCACCGGCGAGTTCGTCGTCGACACCCCGCACGAGGGTGCGGTCAAGACCTACATCGGAGGCGCTGCCCGGGACGGGCGCCTCGCGGTGGTCTTCGCCCAGCTCGTGACCGGAGGCCGCAGCCACGGGGTGCACGCGCTGCTCGTGCCCATCCGCGACGAGGCGGGCCGCGCCTGCCCCGGCGTCGCGATCGGCGACTGCGGTGCCAAGGCCGGCCTCGCCGGCGTCGACAACGGCACGCTGGCCTTCGACCACGTCCGCGTGCCGCGCACGGCGCTGCTCAACCGGTTCGGCGACGTCGCCGGGGACGGCACCTACTCCAGCCCGATCGAGAACGAGAGCCGCCGCTTCTTCACGATGCTCGGCACCCTGGTGCGCGGCCGGGTGAGCGTGGCCGGCGCCGCGGGCAGCGCCACCAAGACCGCGCTGGCCATCGCCATCCGGTATGCCGCGCAGCGGAGCCAGTTCGCCGCTCCCGGCAGCGAGGAGGAGGTCCTCCTGCTCGACTACCGCACGCACCAGCGCAAGCTGCTGCCCGCGCTGGCCACGAGCTATGCGCTGCAGTTCGCCCAGAATGAGCTGGTCGCCTCCCTGCACGAGGTGCAGACCGCCGTCGAGCCGGACGAGGTCGCCCAGCGCGAGCTGGAGTCCCGCGTCGCCGGGATCAAGGCAGTGGTCACGTGGCACGCCACCTCGACCATCCAGACCTGCCGCGAGGCCTGCGGCGGGGCGGGCTACCTGGCGGAGAACCGGTTGCCGGCACTGAAGGCGGACACCGACGTGTTCACCACCTTCGAGGGCGACAACACGGTGCTGCTGCAGCTGGTGGCCAAGGGGCTGCTCACCGGGTACCGCGACACCTTCGGCGACCTGGACACCCTGGGCATGGTCCGCTACGCCGCGGGCCAGATCGCCGCCAGCGTCATCGAGCGCACCGCCACCCGGCCGCTGCTCGAGCGGATCGGCGGCGCCGGCCCGCGCACCGGCGACACCGACCTGCGCGACCGGGCCCTGCACCTGAGGTTGTTCGAAGACCGGGAGAAGCACGTCCTCGAGGGCCTGGCGCGACGGCTGCGGCGGGCCGGGGCTCCCGACGCGGACGCGTTCGCGGTGTTCAACGCCGCCCAGGACCATGTCCTGCGGGCCGCGCGGGCGTATGTCGACCGGGTGGTGCTCAAGGCGTTCGTGGCCGGCATCGAGGCGTGCACCGATCCGGCGGCCCGCGAGACGCTGTCCCGGGTCTGCGACCTCTACGCGCTGTCCACCATCGAGCAGGACAAGGCCTGGTTCCTCGAGCACGGGCGACTGACCCCCTCCCGGGCCAAGGCGGTGACCGCCGCCGTCAACGCCCTGTGCGCCGAGCTGCGCCCGGACGCGCTGGCCCTGGTCGAGGGCTTCGGCATCCCGGCCGAGTGGCTCGGCGCCCCCATCGCGGTGCAGCCGGCGGGCGGTGCCCGGCAGCGCGAGGCTACCGTCGCACAGCGCGCCTGAGCGGCCCCCAAGCGGGGCGTCTCTCTGTCGGTGGTCGGGCTCTGATTCTGTCGAAGCGCCCGATGGCGCTGGGGTGAGTGACGGGACTCGAACCAAGGAGTGGGCCGGGCGG
>NZ_JBTCWL010000086.1:0-13617 GCF_054325275.1 Oryzihumus sp. | reverse complement strand
GGCATACCGGGGCGGCTGTCAGCGTCCCTGCGCCGCCGGGATCCCGCTAGCCCGCACGCGACCTGCGGCATCGTCGGTCATGGACGTGGCCAGGCGCACGGCCGTCCGCCGGTCCGGGCTGGTGACGCTCGTCGCCACCAGCACGTCGCCGAGTCGGGTCACCGCCACCGCAGTCACCCGCTTGGTGGCGGCGGTGTCCGTCCAGGTCGCCAACCAGTGGTCGGCACCAGGGTGCCCTGCCCAGGCCTGAGTGCGCATCGGGCGAACGAACTGGCAGAACCCGGTGTCGTGAACGATGTCAGCCATCGCCCGAGGCCCCGTTCCCTCGCTCCACCCGGTGACGGTCAGGGTGGCGTCGCTACCCCCCGGCGGCGTGAGCATGGAGTTCCCGTAGTCCCAGGACCGACCGGCGTCCGGGAAGCCCCCGGGGCGGCGGGAGTCCTGGCAGCTCTGGGGCCCCATCACGGGCGGGATCGCGGCCGACTGGGTGTCGTCCACCACAGCGGGATCGGACCCCGGTGCCGGCAGCGGGCCGATGACCACCGGGTCGGTCGGGTGCACGTCCGGGACCACCCAGGCGTTGACGAGCGCCTTCGGGCCGTTCGTCCGTGCATCGCGAGCCTTCGCGCTCGCCGGCGGGCAGGGCGTCGAGGCGCTGCAGGCGCTGCCCGCGGCGGCGGGCAGGCCGCTTTCGCGCAGTCGTGCCACAGCGGCGTCGTTCATCCCTGTCGCCATCTGCACCGCCACCTTCTCGTTCGGTGCCGTCGAGACGACCGTGACGAGGACGTCGCCGACCCGCGTGACGGCGAGCGCCTGCCGGTCATCACCGCTGACCCCCGAGACGGCCAGCCAGTGGTCCGGCGACGCGTGGCCGGGCCAGGCCAGCGGGGTCTGCCGGTGCAGGAAGGCGCACTCTCCGGTGTCACCCACCAGCTCGCGCATGGCCGCGGAGCCGCGGCCGTGCGGCCAGCCGGTGAGGGTGAGGTCCACCTCGCGGCGGTCGAGGTGGTTGTCGTCCTTGCTGAACGACCAGTTGCGGCTCGCCACCTGCTGCAGACCGGTGCGCCCCGGTTCCTGGCAGCTCTGCGCGCCCAGCGCCGGAGCTGCGCCCGGCCCGTCCCCGGTGTCCGAGAAGAAGCGCACTCCACCGACGAGCTGCGGCCCGCGCGGTGCCACGTCCGGCATGCCGTACAACGGCTTGGCGAGCCGGGCCCCCTGGATGGGCTCGGCCCGGCGCGTCACCGAGGCCGGGCCCCCCGCCGGTCGCGGGTGGCCGGTGTCGAAGGTGGCGGCGAGAGCCGCGGCAGCGATCACACCGACCGCCACGAGGGCTCCCCCGGCCGCGGACACCGTCCGGGCTCGGCGACGATGTCGCGCGCGCCGCGCCGCCCCGGCCATGACCCCGTCCATGTCGAACGGGACCGGTGCGTCGTACAGCGAGCGCAGCCGTGCCTCGACGTCGTGCATCTCCTCGAACGAGTCGATCTTCATGGCCTCACCTCAGACAGCTCGGGGGCAGGCATCGAGGCGCGCAGGGCGCGCAGCCCGCGGTGGATCGACGTCCGCACGGCACCGACGCTGCAGCCGAGGGCCTCGGCGATCGCGGTGTCCGACAGGTCGTCGTAGTAGCGGAGGGCCAGCGCGGCACGCTGGCGTGGCGGCAGGCCGCGCAGCGCCCCAACCAGCTCTTCGCGCTGACCGAGCAGGTCCCCATGCCCCGGGAAGCTCGGCACCGCACGGTCGGCGGTGACCACCGCGTGCGAGACGAGCTCGCGGGTCCAGCGCCGGCGACGGTGGCTGATCCAGGTGTTGACCAGCATCCGGCGCACGTAGGCGTCGACGTGGTCGGCCGAGCTGGCCCTCCCCCAGCTGGCTATGAGCTTGGCCAGGGTCTCCTGGACAAGGTCCTCGGCCTCGGCACGGCTGCCGGTCATCGCGTGCGCCAGGCCCAGCAGTCGTGGCAGTGCGCCGGCGACCCAGGCCTCGAGGTCTGGTGACGACCTCATCCCCCACCCCCTCCTGATCGTGGTCCGTACATGCCCCCATGACGCGATCAGGCCCGTGGAACATTACGCCGCAACGCCTCCGGACAGCGGTATGCCGCGCACGTCCGGTGACGTGCGCGGCATACGAACCTGCTGTCGGCGCGGCTCAGGCGTAGGTGCGGAACCCTCGGCCGGTCTTGCGGCCGAGGTAGCCCGCGGTGACCAGGTGCTCCAGCAGCGGCGCCGGGGCGAAGCCGCGCTCGCGGAACTCGAGGTAGAGCTCGCGCTGGATGGCCAGCGAGACGTCCAGGCCGACCACGTCGAGCAGCTCGAACGGGCCCATCGGGTAGCCACAGCCGGTCTTCATCGCGGTGTCGATGTCCTCGGCGCTGGCGTAGTGCGCCTCGAGCATCTTCACGGCGTCGTTGAGGTAGGGGAACAGCAGCGCGTTGACGATGAAGCCGGCGCGGTCGCCACAGGTGACCGGGTGCTTGCCGAGGTCGCGGCACAGGTGCTGCACGGTCGCGACGACGTCGTCGTCGGTGGAGACGGTGTGCACGACCTCGACCAGCTTCATGATCTGCGCGGGGTTGAAGAAGTGCATGCCCACGACGTCCTGCGGGCGCTTGGTGACCGAGGCGCACTCGATGACCGGCAGCGAGGACGTCGTCGTGGCCAGGATCGCGCCCGGCTTGCAGATCTCGTCAAGGTTCTCGAACAGCGCCTGCTTGACCTTGAGGTCCTCGACGACGGCCTCGACGACGAGGTCGACGCGGGCCAGGTCGTCCAGGCTGGTCGTGCCGGTGAGCCGGCCGAGGGCGGCGTCGCGGGCGGCCTCGTCGAGCTTGCCGCGCTGCACGGCCTTCTCCAGTGACTTGGCGATCGCGGCCTGCACCGCCTCGACCTTGGCCTGGGAGCGGGCGACGTAGGTGACGTCGTAGCCGGCCTTGGCGAAGACCTCGACGATGCCGGTGGCCATCGTGCCGGAGCCGACGACGCCGACGGTGCGCACCTCGCGCAGCGCGACGTGGGCCTCGCCGTCGTGCGGGGTCAGGTGGTCGGCGACGACCCTGGAGGAGCCCGGCTCGTCGTAGGTGTAGAAGCCGCGGCCGGTCTTGCGGCCCTTCAGGCCGGCGGTGACCATCTGCTTGAGCACCGGGCTCGGCGCGTGCAGGCGGTCGCGGCCCTGCTTGTACATCGTGTCGAGGATCTCGTAGGCCGTGTCGAGGCCGATGAGGTCCATCAGGGCCAGCGGGCCCATCGGCAGGCCGCAGCCGAGCTGCATGGCCGCGTCGATGTCCTCGCGGGTGGCGTAGCGGCTCTCGAACATCGACACCGCGTGGTTGAGGTAGCCGAACAGCAGCGCGTTCGCGATGAAGCCGGCCTTGTCGCCGACGACGACGGGCTTCTTGCCCAGCCGCTCGGCCAGGGTCTTGACGTCCTCCACGACCTCGTCCTCGACGACGACGGTCTTGATGACCTCGACGAACTTCAGCACCGGCGCCGGGTTGAAGAAGTGCATGCCGACGACGCGGCGCGGGTTGTGCGTGGCCACCGAGATCTCGGTGACGGACAGGCTCGAGGTGTTGGTCGCGAGGATCGCGTCGGGCTTCACGATCTCGTCCAGCCGGGCGAAGATCTGCCGCTTGAGGTCGAGGTGCTCGGGCACCGCCTCGACGACGAGGTCGCACTCGGCGAGGTCGGCCAGGTCGGCGGTGAACCGGATCCGGTCGTGCAGCGCGGCCTGGTCCTCGGCCGTCAGCTTGCCGCGGGTGACCGCCCGGTCCGTGGAGTGCTGCAGCACCCCCTTGCCCTTCTCGACGCCCTCGGGGCTGGCCTCCACGGCCACGACGGAGAGCCCGTTGCGGGCGAAGACCTCGACGATGCCGGCACCCATGGTGCCCAGGCCGATGACGCCGACTGTGCTGATTTCGCGAGCCATGGCGGTGAGTCTGGCAGAGCGCCGGGGGCTGCCGGGAGGCGTCTGCCGGGAGGCGGTGGTCACAGTGCGTCCGGCGACCGGACGGCATACCGGGCCTGCGAGGATCACGGGATGCTGCCTGGCCTCCTCGGCGCCCTCACCGCCTCCCTTTGCTACGGCAGCGCCACCGTGCTGCAGGCCCTCGGGGTGCGGCGGATGACCTCTTCCCCGCCCGGCTCGCCGCTGCTGGCCCGCGCCTGGGCTGGCCGGCTGTATGCCGTGGGCCTGGGCCTGGACGGTGTCGGCTTCCTCGCCTCGCTCGTGGCGCTGCGCAGCCTGCCGTTGTTCGTGGTGCAGTCGGCGATCGCCTCCAGCGTCGCGGTCACGGCGGTGCTGGCCGTCGCCGTGCTGCACGCCCGGCTCTCCCGGGCCGAGGTGGCCGCGCTCGCCGTCGTCGGCCTGGGGCTGGTCGCCCTTGCCGTCAGCGCCGGGGTGGAGTCGCCGGCGCCGCTGGCCGCCCCGTGGACCTGGCTGGTTCTGGCCGGGGCGCTGCCCGTCGCCCTTCTCGCACTCGTGGGCTGGCGGCTGCCGCGCACCTCCCGGTGGGCCTGCCCGTTGCTGGCGGCCGCCTCCGGTCTCGGCTTCGGCGGGGTGGGCGTGGCCGCGCGGGTGCTGGCTGTCCCGGACCCGTGGTGGCACCTGCTGGCCGACCCGCTCACGTGGGCCATCGCGGCATACGGCCTGCTGGCCATGGCCTGCTACGGCCTCGCGCTCGACCGCGGCTCGGCGACCACGACCGCCGCGGTGACCTTCGGCGTGGAGACCGTCGTGCCCGCGGCGGTGGGCCTGCTCTGGCTGGGCGACACGGTGCGCAGTGGCTTCGCCGGGTGGGCGGCGCTGGGTTTCGTCGCGACGCTGGGCGGCTGCCTTGCCCTCGCACGGCGCGCCGAGGTGCCCGGCGACGCCGTCTCGGCGCCGCGCCCGCCCTCGGGCTAGGCTCACCGACCGTGCGTCTCGTGATTGCCCGCTGCAGCGTCGACTACGAAGGTCGGCTCAACGCCCACCTGCCCCTCGCCACCCGCCTGCTCATGGTCAAGGCCGACGGCTCGGTGCTGGTGCACAGCGACGGCGGGTCGTACAAGCCGCTGAACTGGATGTCGCCGCCGTGCGCGATGGCCGAGACCGAGCCCGAGGAGCACGAGGTCGCCGAGGGCGTCGAGGCGGTCTGGGTGGTGCAGCACGCCAAGTCCGAGGACCGGCTGCGGGTGCGCCTGCACGAGGTGCTGCACGACTCGGCGCACGAGCTAGGCGTGGACCCGGGCCTGGTCAAGGACGGCGTCGAGGCACACCTGCAGAAGCTGCTGGCCGAGCACATCCACACCCTCGGCGAGGGCTACACCCTGGTCCGGCGGGAGTACATGACGGCGATCGGGCCGGTCGACATCCTGTGCAAGGACGCCGCCGGGGCCAGCGTCGCGGTCGAGATCAAGCGGCGCGGCGACATCGACGGCGTCGAGCAGCTGACCCGCTACCTCGAGCTGATGAACCGCGACCCGCACCTGGGCCCGGTCACCGGCATCTTCGCGGCGCAGGAGATCAAGCCGCAGGCGCGCACGCTCGCGACCGACCGCGGGATCCGCTGCGTGACCCTGGACTACGACGCCCTCAAGGGCATCGACGACGTGGGGTCCCGCCTCTTCTGAGGCGCGACCCGGCTACTTCACCGACCCTGCGGTGAGGCCGCCGACGAGGTGGTTCTCGATCACCGCGAACAGGATCACCACCGGCACGATCGCGATGACCGACGCGGCGAACAGCTGGTCCCAGTGCTGCTCGTACCCCGTGACGTACGAGGTGATCCCGACGGTCAGCGGCTTCTTGTCCTCGTCGAGCATCAGGGTGAGGGCCACGACGTACTCGTTCCACGCGGCGATGAAGGTGAAGACCACCGCGGTCACGAGGCCCGGCACGGTGAGGGGCAGCATGACCCGCCACAGCGTCCCGAAGCGGCTGCAGCCGTCGAGGTGGGCCGCCTCCTCGACCTCCTTGGGGATGGAGCCGAAGAAGCCGTGCAGGATCCACACCGCGAACGCCAGGTTGAACGCCGCGTTGGTGAGGATCAGCGCGCCGTAGGTGTTGACCATGTCGAGGTTGAACCACTCGCGGTAGATGCCGACGACCAGCGCGGTCGGGGAGAACATCTGGGTGACCAGCACCAGCAGCAGGAAGGCCATGCGCCCGGGGAACCGGAACCGCGCCGTGTAGTAGGCGGCCGGGACCGACACGACGAGGACGATGGCCGTCGAGGCGGTGGCCACGACCAGCGACGTCTTCAGCCAGCCGAGGAACCGGTCGTCACCGAGGACCTGCGCGTAGGTCGACAGCTGCCAGACCCGCGGCAGGAAGGTCGGGGGGGTGCGCACCACGTCGGCGCTCGGCCGGAACGAGTTGAGCAGCATCACGACGTAGGGCGCGAGGAAGACCAGCATCACGCCGAGCCCGGCGACCGGCATCACCCACGTGCGGTGGCGCCTCCAGCCGGTATGCCGTGTGGTGGCGTGCGCCCGTGCGGCGCCCGACGCGGTGGGGACGGCGGTCATGCGGACTCCTCCCGCCACCGGGTGAACCGGAGGTAGACGACCACGACCACGAGGATCAGCAGGACGTTGAAGACGCCGGCGGCGGCGGACATGCCCACGTCCTTCTCCGCGCTCTTGAACGCGAGCTTGTACATGAAGGTGATCGTCGTGTCGTGGGCGAAGCCGGGGTTGCGGTCGTTGAGCACGTAGATGATCGGGAACGAGTTGAAGACGTTGATGATGTTGAGCACCACGGCCACGAGCAGCGCGGGTCGCAGCAAGGGCAGGGTGATCCGCCACCACGTCTGGAACGGGCCCGCCCCGTCGACCCGCGCCGCCTCGTAGACCTCGGTGGGGGTGGCGTTGAGACCGGCCACGAAGACGTAGGAGGTGAACGGGATCGAGACGAACACGCCCACCAGCACCATCGAGGCCATGATCCAGGCGTCGCTGCCCAGGAAGTCGACCGGACCCAGCCCGACGGTGCCGAGCAGCAGGTTGAGCGTGCCGTAGTAGAAGTCGTAGATCATCACGAAGGTCTTGGCCGTGATGACCAGTGAGGCCGCCCAGGGCACGATGACCGCCCATCGCACCACCGTGCGGCCCCAGAAGTCCTTGGTCAGGAACTGTGCCACCGCAAGGCTGATGACGACGGTGAGCGCGACCACCGCGACGACCCAGATGACGGTGTTCAGGACGACGGTCCCGAGCATCGGGTGCTGGAGCACCGCCGTGTAGTTGCGCGTGCCCGCGTCACCCAGGCGCAGCCCGGTGATCGAGAAGCGGCTCAGCGAGGCCCGGACCAGCTCGACCGCCGGGAGCACGACCACCCCGCCGATGAGCAGCAGCGCGGGTCCGAGCCAGAGCAGGGCCGAGCCCGGCGACGCGCGGTCGGTGCGGCGGCGCGGCATACCTCTGGCTCGCGTGCGCAACCCCGCGCGGCTGGACGGAGCAGCGGCGGTGGCAGCGGGAGCTCCCGCGGCCACCGCACCGGCGGGCCGGTCGGGCACGTCAGCCGCCGTTCCCGGCCTGCTCCTGCAGGGTGTCGAGGACCTTCTGCGGGTCGCCGCCCGGTGAGACGGCGGCGCCGAGGTTCTGCTGCACGGCGAGCTTGACCTTGTCCCAGGTCGGGTCGTCGGTCGGCGTGAGGTGCGCGTTGGGCAGGGTGTCGAGGTAGACCTTGAGCTTGGCGTCGTCCTTGAAGAAGTCCAGTCCGCTCCTGGTCACCGGCAGGAAGCCCTCGGCCTTGATGAACTGGTTGACCTGGTCCTTCTGGTAGTAGAGGTCGTAGAAGGCCTTGACCGCCTCCTGGTTGCCCGGCTTCTTGAACGCCATGAGGTAGTCGGTGACGCCGAACGTCTGGGGCTCGGAGGCCTGGGTCGGCATCGGCGCCACGCCGTACTGCACCGTCCCGGCCTTGTCGAGCTGGGCCGCGAGCGGCGAGAAGCCGACCACCATGCCCACCTTCCCGGACGCGAAGAGGTTGAAGGCGTCAGCGCGGTTGGTCTTGCCCGGGTTGTTCTGGGTGACCTTCTCGTCGGTGAGCTTCTTGAGGAAGCCCAGGGTCTTGACGTTCTCGGGCGAGTTGATCGTCCACTTCCCGTCCTTTTTCCAGCTGCCGTTGTTGTTGAACAGCCACATGGAGAACTCACCCTGGGACTCCTCCGGCCCCAGCGGGAGGGCATAGCCGATGCTGCCGTCACCGAGCGCGGAGATCCGCTTGGCGTCAGCCTCGAGCTCGGCCCACGTCTTCGGCGGGGCGGCGATGCCGGCCTTGCTGAAGAGGGCCTTGTTGTAGAAGAACGCGCGGGCCGAGGACAGGTCGGGGAAGCCGTAGAGCTTGCCGTTGTAGGTGCCGCTCTTGTCGAACGCGTCGAGGATGTCGCTCTTCGCCGCGGCCGGCAGCACCTCGTCGCCGCTGTAGAGCAGGCCGTCCTTGGCGTAGGAGGCATAGGCGTTGAGGTTGAGGATGTCCGGCGCGTCGTTGTTCTGGAGCATCGTGCTGGACGTCTGGTCGATCGTGTCCCAGCTGACCACCTGGACGTCGAGGTCGATGCCCGTCTTCTGCTTGTACTTGTCTGCGAACTGCTTCCAGAACGCGGCGGTGTGGTCCTTGGAGTACTCCGCGGCCACCAGCTTGATCCGGGTGACCTTCTTGCCCGAGCCGTCCCCGGCACCTCCCCCGGCCGAGCTGGAGCCGGTGCCCCCGCTGCACGCGGTCAGGCCGAGGGCCGCGACGGACGCGATCGCTGCCGTCAGGGCAAGGGAACGGTGGGCACGGACCATGGTGAGGACTCCCCTGTTGCATGGCGAGGCCGAAACCGCCCGAACCGGACGGCGCCCCGAGGTGGGCTCATGCTCACGGATGTTTTCTGCAGCCGTCAACGGTTCTTGGTGACTTATTTACCTACCGCCCGGCGGACGGTGCATCATGCTCGGGTGACTCCCGCACCGTCGCCGGCCCGCACCCTGCTCACCGGACGGGTGGTGACCCCCACCGCCGACCTGCCCGACGGCGCGGTCGTGCTCGAGGACGAGCGGATCGTCTTCGCCGGCGCGGCCCGCGACCTGCCGGCGGCCTGGCAGCGCACGCCGGCCCCCGACGGCTGGGCCCCCGGCGCGACGATCCTTCCCGGCCTGGTCGACGTGCACTGCCACGGCGGCGCCGGCGGCGAGGTCGGCCCCGACCCGGCGGCGACGCAGGCCGCGGCAGCGCACCACCTGCGCCACGGCACCACCTCGCTCGTGGGCAGCCTCGTCTCCGCCGACCGGGCCACGCTGCTGGCCGGCGCCCGCACCGCGGCGACCCTGGTGGCTGCGGGGGACCTGGCCGGGGTCCACCTCGAGGGACCGTTCCTGTCCCACGCCCGCCGCGGCGCCCAGCGGGCCGATGCCCTGAGCGACGTCGACACCGACCTGGTCGCGGCGCTGGCCCGCGCCGCGGCCGACGCCGGCGCGCCACAGGCCCTGGTCCAGATGACGTTCGCCCCCGAACGCGACCCCGGGTCCCGGCTCCCGGCAGCCCTCGCCACCCACGGGATCCTCCCTGCGGTCGGCCACACCGACGCCGACGACACCCTCGTCGCCGCCGCCCTGCGCACAGCACTGGAGACCGCCCCCCGCGGTGGCCGGCCGCTGGTCACCCACGTCTTCAACGGGATGCCCCCGTTGCACCACCGCTCCCCCGGCCCGGTGGCCGCCTGCCTGTCCGCGGCGGCCCGTGGCGAGGCCGTGCTGGAGGTCGTCGGGGACGGAGTGCACCTGGCCCCCGGCACCGTGCGGATGCTGTTCGACCTCGTCGGTGGCGAGGGACTCTGTCTGGTCACCGACGCGATGGCGGCGAGCGGTATGCCGGAGGGCACCTACCAGCTCGGCGGCCAGGAGGTGCGGGTTACCGGCGGCACCGCCCGCCTCGTCGACGGGGGCGCCATCGCCGGCGGGGTCGCCACCCTGCTCGACGTCGTGCGCTGGTGCGTGCAGGAGGTGGGCGTGCCGTTGCTGGAGGCAGTGACCGCCGCTTCGGCGACCCCCGCAGAGGCGCTCGCCCTGGCCGGGCGCGGCCGCCTCGAGGCCGGGGCGCGTGCCGACCTCGTCGTCGTCGACGACCAGCTGGCCTCGCCACGGGTCATGCGCTGCGGCGCGTGGCTCTGACGGTCGTTGGGTTGTGGTCTACTCCTCTGCCGACGAGTTCGAGATCCGCCCGGAGCCGGATCGCCTGCCGGGGTTGGACTTCGTCCGGCTCGACGAGAGCAAGAAGGCCAAGAGCCGACTGCATCTCGACTTCAGGCCCGATGACCAGGACGCCGAGGTGGCTCGTCTGCTGGCTCATGGCGCCCAACGTGTTGATGTTGGCCAGGGTGATGCACCGTGGGTCGTCCTGGCGGACCCCGAAGGCAACGAGTTCTGCGTGCTTGCGGCGCACTGACGCAGGTGCCGTTCGTCGCGAACGCCCATCTCCGGCAGGTCACCACCGTCCGCGGTGCACGACCTCGCCGAAGGGGCGTCGGTTCAGCCGCTCGATGACCGCCAGCGGCTTGTCCGCCGGATAGCCGACGGAGAGCACGTAGGCCAGGAATCGTCCGTCAGGGAAGCCCAGAACGGCCCTGGCCTGGTCCTGGTCGGCCACCGCGGCATGGCCTGTCCCGACGCCCAGGTCGGCCGCGGCGACGGTCATCGCATACGTGGCCTGACCGAGGTCGTACTGGAGAAGGGACGACTGTCGTTCGTCCTGCGGCTCCGGCGCGACGATCCCGATCGCGGCCGCCGCTCCGGCGACATGCCTGGCGCCCTGCCACACCTTCGCCAGCTCGACCAGCTGCGCCCTGTCCGTGACGAGCACGAAGTCCCACGGCTGCCAGTTGCCCGCCGACGGGGCACGGCGCCCAGCGTCGAGGATGCGGTCGAGCGCCTCGTCGGGGACTGGCTGCTCGGTGAACTGCCGAACGTTTCGTCGCGCCCGCAAGGCGTCCCAGGTCTCCACGGTGCCATCCTGCGCCTCCGCGCCGGGTGTGGCCACCAGCCGAGGTTCATCTTGCGGTCGGCAGCATGGTCCAGACGGACTGTCCTGAGGCGGGGCGCACCCCGAGGGCTCAGACGACGCCGGGGTCGGTGCTGCCTGGCCAGCTGCGCAACAGCCAGCCGTCGGCGTCCACGGCCAGCTCGGCCGGCACGCAGTTGGGCAGGAAGCGCTGTGCCGCCAGGTCGTCGCGGGCGTTCAGCGCCAGGCGCGGCAGCACCAGCGACATGACCCCGCCATGGCTGAAGACCAGCACGGTCTCACCGCGGTGCTGGTCGGCGATGGTCTCCACGGCCTCGCGGTAGCGGGCCACGAGCGTGTGTCCGTCCTCCCCACCCGGGCAGCCGGCGTCCAGGTCGCCGAGCAGCCAGCGGTCGAAGACACCTTGGGCCCGCGGGTCGTGGTAGCTCACCCCGGCCAGCTCCCCCACCGAGAACTCCTGCAGGCCGTCCAGGCTCCGCGCCGGCACGCCGAGCAGGTCGGCGGCCAGGACTGCCGACTCCACCGCCCGGTCCATCGTGCTGGACCAGACCGCGGCCACCCGCACCCCGCACAGGGTCTCCACCAGCTCGCGCACCTGCCGCCGGCCGGCGTCGGAGAGCCACCCCCCGTCGTCGGACAGGATGCCGGGACGGGTGTACTCGGCGTCGCCGTGCCGGGAGACGAGCAGGGTGGCCGGGCACTGGAGGTCGCTCACCCGCCGGACTGTATGCCGTGTGGCCGAGTCGGGGCTGGCAGGATCGCCTCCATGAGCGTCGTCGACCTGACCGATGAGCAGCTCCGGGCACGGGGCAGCATCAAGTGGACTTTCGCCGCCGCGGACGTCCTGCCCGCCTGGGTGACCGAGATGGACTTCGCCCTGGCGGAGCCAATCGCCGCGGCGCTGCACGACGCGATCGACCGCGGTGACGTCGGCTACCCGGCGCTGGATGAGGCCACCGGCGTGCCGGAGGCCCTCGCGGCTTTCGCCAAGGAGCGCTGGGGCTGGTCGCCCGACCCCGCCTCGGTCGTGCTCACCGGCGACGTGATGGCCGGCGTGCGCCTGGCGCTGGAGACCCTGTGCGAGGACGCCCCGGTGGTCGTCCCGACCCCGGCGTACATGCCCTTCCTCGACGTGGTCCCCCTCTCCGGCCACCAGATGGTGACCATCCCGCTCGACCCCGACGCCGACCGCGCGACGCTGGACCTGGACCGGGTCGAGGCTGCGTTCGCGGACGGGGCCCGCACCCTGCTGCTGTCCAACCCACACAACCCCTGGGGGCGGGCGTTCACCCGGGCCGAGCTCGAGGCCCTGCGCGACGTGGTGGCGCGCCACAGCGCCCGGGTCATCAGCGACGAGATCCACGCCCCGCTGGTCCTGCCCGGCCACACCCACATCCCCTACGCCTCCCTGGACGGCACGGCGGAGCACACCACCACCCTGATGTCCGCCAGCAAGGCCTGGAACGTCCCCGGCCTCAAGAGCGCCCAGCTCGTCGCCGGCAGCCGGGCCGACCTGCGCGCGCTGCGTGCCTTGCCTCCGGTGGCAAACCACGGCTCGAGCCCGCTGGGGCACGTGGCCGCGCGAGCGGCATACCGGGAGGGGCTGCCGTGGCTGTCCGCGGTGCTGGAGCGGCTGGAGGCCAACCGCGCCCTGCTCGTCGACCTCGTCGCGCAGGAGCTGCCCGGGGTCCGCATCCGGGCGCTGGAGGCGACCTACCTCGCCTGGCTGGACGCGCGCTGCACCGGCCTGGCCAATCCGGCCGGTGTCGCACTGGAGCGCGGGCGGGTGCTGGTCAACGACGGTGCGACGTTCGGTCAGGGCGGGGAGGGGCACGTGCGGGTCAACCTGGCCACCTCCCCCGAGCGCGTGACCGAGGTGGTCCGGCGCCTCGCCAAGGCATGGGGTGACCCGGCGTGACCCGCACCCAGGTCGAACTCGGCCTGCGCGCGGACTGCGCCAGCTGCTTTGGGCTGTGCTGCGTGGCATTGCCGTTCCAGGCGTCATCCGACTTCGCAGTGGACAAGCCGGCGGGACAGCCATGCGCCAACCTCCAGGCCGACTTCCGCTGCGGCATCCACGACCGGCTGCGCGAGAGCGGCTACCCCGGGTGCACGGCCTACGACTGCTTCGGCGCGGGCCAGAAGGTCTCGCAGCAGACCTTCGACGGCCGGGACTGGCGCCAGGACCCCGCGACGGCGCGGGCGATGTTCGCCGTCTTCCCCGTGGTGCGGCAGCTGCACGAGCTGCTCTGGTACCTCGCCGAGGCACTCGAGCTCACTGAGGCGGCGACCGTCCACGACGACCTGTGCCGGGCGTTGGCCGAGGTCGACGACCTCACCCGCGCCAGCACAGCGCAGCTGCAGGTCCTGGACGTGGGCCCGGTCCGAGAGCGCGCCAACGCCCTGCTGCTGCGGGCCAGCGAGCTGTCGCGCGCGGACGTTCCCGGGCGGGCGGAGCACCGCGGCGCCGACCTGGTGGGTGCACGGCTGCGCGGGGCAGACCTGCGCGGGGCGAGCCTTCGCGGTGCGCTGCTGGTCGGGGCGGACCTGCGCGGGGCGGACCTGCGCTGGGCCGACCTCATCGGGGCGGATCTGCGCGGCGCCGACCTGTCGGGGACTGACCTCACCGGCGCG
>NZ_JBTCWL010000085.1:0-13692 GCF_054325275.1 Oryzihumus sp. | reverse complement strand
GCGCATGGAGGAGCAACGGCTCCCCGCGCAGCGGGGCGAACGCCTTGGGGACGCCAGCACCAAGCCTCGTGCCCTCACCTGCGGCGACGAGGATGACGGCGACGCTCAGGAGGCGAGAACCTCGTCCAGGATGGCTTCGGCCTTGTCCTCGTTGGTCTTCTCCGCGAGCGCGAGCTCGGAGACGAGGATCTGGCGGGCCTTGGCCAGCATGCGCTTCTCGCCTGCCGACAGGCCACGGTCCTTGTCGCGCCGCCACAGGTCGCGGACCACCTCGGCCACCTTGATCACATCGCCAGAGGCGAGCTTCTCGAGGTTGGCCTTGTAGCGGCGCGACCAGTTGGTCGGCTCCTCGGTGTGGGGGGCTCGCAGCACCTCGAAGACACGATCGAGGCCGTCCTGCCCCACGACGTCGCGGACACCCACGAGGTCGCAGTTCTCAGCTGGCACCTCGATGGTGAGGTCACCCTGGGCAACCTTGAGGACGAGGTAGAGCTTGTCCTCGCCCTTGATGGTGCGGGTCTTGATTTCTTCGATCAGGGCAGCCCCGTGGTGGGGGTACACGACCGTTTCGCCGACCTTGAAAACCATGTGCTGTTTTCCCCTTTCGCGGACTCAAGGGTAACACGCGGCCATGGCCGGAACGAACTAGTACGTGTCGTGTTTGTGCAGGTCAGGGGCCCACACTGGGGCATTTTGACTCCCGGGACGGTCTTGACAGACAGCCGTTCACCATGCTCTACGCGCGCGCGTCGGGGGCGCGCGGCGATGACCTGACGACAGCCGGCACGGCCTGCCCCGGTACGCTGTGCGCCGTGATCCGTCGACCCTCCCGAGCCGCTCAGGTGTCCATGTCCCGCAAGGTCCTCCTCGCGAGCGCCGGCCTCGTCGCCGCGGGTGCGGTCGCGCTGAGCGGGTGCCAGACGCAGTCCCCGATCCAGACCCAGTTCGCCTACCAGCCCGCCGACGGCGTGGGGGTCGACCTGGGCAGCATCGAGGTCCGCGACCTCGTCGTGGTCTCCAGCGCCCAGGACCAGCCCGGCGTGCTGTCCGGCGTCGTGGTCAACAAGGGCGGCCAGCCGGTCCGCGTCACCTTCGCCACCGCCAACGGCGGCCAGGCCAGCGTCGAGGCGGCACCCGGCAAGGGCACCCGCCTCGAGAACAGCACGATCGTCGACCCGGCGATCCTGCCCAAGGTGGCGACCGCGCCCGGTGGCCTGCTCCCGATCGAGGTGAGCACCCCTGAGGGTGGCGCCCAGAACGTCAAGGTGCCGGTGCTGCTGCCGCAGGGCTACTACCAGACGATCACCCCGCCGGCGACGAGCGGCGCGACGAGCACCCCGACGCCGTCTGTCACCGACAGCCTGCCGGTCCCGTCGCCCTCCACGGCCACGGCCACCACGACCCCCTGACCCCGGGTCCCCGGACGCCCAGGACCCCCCGAGCCGCACGGCTCGGGGGGTCCTGTCGTCCACCGCCTCCTGCCGGCAGCGGTATGCGGGCTTCATGCGAGGCCCCTTCCACGACTTGGTGCCCGCTGCGCCGCGTTTCGCGGCCGGAGAGCCGCACTTTCGCGGCATACCGGGCACCAAGTCGGCCTGCCGAGGTCCGGTGCGCCTCAGGCGGCCGCCTCGAACTTGTAGCCCAGGCCGCGCACGGTGACGATGAAGCGGGGGTTGGCCGGGTCGGGCTCGACCTTGGCGCGGAGCCGCTTGACGTGCACGTCCAGCGTCTTGGTGTCGCCCACGTAGTCGCTGCCCCACACACGGTCGATGAGCTGCATCCGGGTCAGCACCCGGCCGGCGTTGCGCAGCAGCATCTCGAGCAGCTCGAACTCCTTGAGCGGCAGCGCGGTCTGCGTGCCGTTGACGGTGACGACGTGCCGCTCGACGTCCATGCGCACCGGGCCGGACTCCAGCGTCGAGGGCATGAGGTCCTCCGGCTCGTGACCGCGGCGCAGCACGGCCTTGACCCGGGCGAGCAGCTCGCGGCTGGAGTAGGGCTTGGTGACGTAGTCGTCGGCGCCGAGCTCGAGGCCGACCACCTTGTCGATCTCGCTGTCCTTGGCGGTGAGCATGATGACCGGCACGTTCGAGCGCTGGCGCAGGGCGCGGCAGACGTCCTCGCCGGAGAGCCCCGGCAGCATGAGGTCGAGCAGCACCAGGTCGGCGCCGCTGCGGTCGAACTCCTCGAGCGCCTCCGGCCCGGTCTCGGCGATGGCGACCTCGTATCCCTCCTTGCGCAGCAGGTAGGACAACGGGTCGGAGAAGGACTGCTCGTCCTCGACCACGAGGATGCGCGTCATCGGGTGACCTCTCGGGTGACGGGGGCGGCCGGTGCCGCCTCGGTGTTCGGGGAGCTGTGGGTGTCGGCGGCGGACTCGGGTGCGGCGGGCAGCCGCATGGTGAACGTCGACCCGCGGCCCTCCTCGCTCCACACCGTGACCTCGCCGCCGTGGTTGGCGCAGACGTGCTTGACGATGGCGAGCCCGAGGCCGGTGCCGCCGGTGGCCCGGGAGCGCGCGGGGTCGACCCGGTAGAACCGCTCGAAGATCCGCTGCTGCTCGTGCTCCGGGATGCCCTGGCCCTGGTCGGTGACGGCCACCTCGACGATGCCGTGGTCGGCCGCGTGGACGGCGACGGCGACCTTGGTGTCGTTGCCGGAGTAGGCGATGGCGTTGCCGACGAGGTTGGACACGGCGGTGATCAGCAGCTCGCGGTCGCCGAAGACGTGCACGTCCTCGTCCAGGGCGGTGGCGATCTCGATGCCCTTGGCGTCGGCGACGAGGCGGGAGCGCTCGACCGCCTCGGCGGCCACCTCGGCCACGTCGACGATGACCGGCTCGTGCAGGGTGTCGGCCACCTGCAGGCGGCTCAGGTCGACGATCTCCTGGACCAGCCGCGTCAGGCGGGTGGCCTCGACCCGCATCCGCTGGGCGAAGCGCTCGACCGCCTCGGGGTCGTCGGCCGCGCCCTCGACCGCCTCGGCGAGCAGGGCCAGCCCACCGACCGGCGTCTTGAGCTCGTGGCTGACGTTGGCGACGAAGTCGCGGCGGATCTCCTCGACCCGGCGGGCCTGGGTGCGGTCGTCGAGCAGGAGCAGCACGTGGGAGCCCCCCAGCGGGGCGACCCGTGCCCCCATCGTCAGGCGACCCCGGCCGAGCGGGCCGCGCGCCAGCTCCAGCTCGGACTCGCGGATCACCCCGTCACGGCGGACCTGCCGGGCCAGGTGGCGCAGCTCGGCATGCACCAGCTCGGTCTCGCGGACCAGGCCGAGTGCCACGGCGGACGGGCTGGCCTTGACCACGGCGTCGGCCGAGTCCACGACGATGCCGCTGGAGCGCAGCACGGCGAGCACGTCGGCGACCCCCGCCGGCAGGTTCGGCTGCGGGGCGGCCGGCGTGACCAGGTGCTGGGAGCGCTCGGACAGGCGCAGGGCGAGCATCGCGACCGCCCCCACCAGGAGGCCGCCCACGCCTCCGAGGATCGCTGCGGTCGTGGCATCCACGATGCTCAGGATAGGCATGGCGCAAGGGTGCGTCGGCCGGGTGAACGCGGCCTGACCACGGGTGAAGCCAAGAGTTCACCTGAGAGCCCGCGCGAGTTCACCCCATGGTGCGACGCTGGGTGAGCACGAGCGACGGCGCGTGCTGTCACGGCATACCGACGTGCCTGGCACGGGGCGGCGCCCCGGACACCGGAAAGCCAAGGGACCATGCGCGACGCGTTTCACGAGGACCTCGACAAGATCTCCGACGACCTGGTGGAGATGACCCGCCTGGCCGGCTCGGCCATGGCGCGAGCCACGACGGCGCTGCTCGACGCGGACATCCACCTCGCCGAGAGCGTCATCGCCGCGGACCACGAGATCGACCAGATCCGCCGCGAGCTCGACGACCGCTCGATCGACCTGCTCGCCCGCCAGCAGCCGGTGGCCACCGACCTGCGGATGGTCGTCACGGCGATGCGGATGAGCGCCGACCTGGAACGGATGGGCGACCTGGCCCGGCACGTGGCGAAGGTGGCGCGGCTGCGCTACCCGCAGTCGGCGATCCCGCCGGTGCTGCGTGCCAACGTGCTCCAGATGGGCCAGGTGGCCGAGCGGATCGTGGCCAAGGCCGGCTCGATCATCGCCAGCAAGGACATCGACGCCGCGGTCGAGCTCGAGCGCGACGACGACGAGATGGATCGCCTGCACCGCGAGATCTTCAACCAGCTCATGAGCGGCAAGTGGGAGTTCGGCACCGAGGCGGCCGTGGATGCGACGCTGGTCGGACGCTACTACGAGCGCTTCGCCGACCACGCGGTGTCGGTGGCCCGCCGGGTCGTCTACCTCGTCACCGGCGAGTGGCACACCGAGGCCGAGCTCGACGGCGAGGAGTAACCCCGCCTTTGCGCACGTTGGTGCCGCTGGGAGGGTCGGTCACGGCTCTCCCAGCGGAATGTTCTTGCGCAAAGCCGGCCACCAGCACCAGGAAGGCCGCGCACCCACCGGGGTGCGCGGCATACCTGTGCGTGGGGGTGGGTCAGCGGCCCTGGTTGGCGACCGCCTCCGCGGCGGCCCTCGCGGCCTCGGGGTCGAGGTACTCGCCGCCGGGCACCTCCGGCTTGAGGTCCTTGCCGAGGCGGTAGACCAGCGGCATGCCGGTGGGGATGTTCAGCCCGGCGATGTCGGTGTCGCTGATGCCGTCGAGGTGCTTGACGATGCCGCGCAGGCTGTTGCCGTGGGCCGCGACCAGCACGGTGTTGCCCTCCAGCAGGTCGGGCACGATCGCGCTCTCCCACCACGGCAGCATCCGCGCGATGACGTCCTTGAGGCACTCCGTGCGCGGGGCGTCGTCGCCGAGACCGGCGTAGCGCACGTCGTGGGCCTGGCTGAACTCGTCGTCGGGGTCGATCGGCGGCGGCGGGACGTCGAAGGACCGGCGCCAGAGCATGAACTGCTCCTCGCCGTAGGCCTCCAGCGTCTGCTTCTTGTCCTTGCCCTGCAGCGCGCCGTAGTGCCGCTCGTTGAGGCGCCAGGACCGGCGCACCGGGATCCAGTGCCGGTCGGCGGCGTCGAGCGCGAGGTTGGCGGTGTTGATCGCCCGGCGCTGCAGCGAGGTGTGCACCAGGTCCGGCAGCAGGCCGGCCTCCTTGAGCTGCTCGCCGGCGCTGACGGCCTCGGCGCGGCCCTTGTCGGACAGGTCGACGTCGACCCAGCCGGTGAAGAGGTTCTTGGCGTTCCAGACGCTCTCGCCGTGACGCAGCAGGACAAGGGTGTAGGTCATGCGGGCGAGTCTATGGGCCCGGCCGCGGCGGCCTCAGGTGGCGTCCTGCTCCTGCCGATCCGGGTCGAGCAGGTGCCGGAACGCCTCGAGGTTGCGGGTGGACTCCCCGCGCGAGATGCGCCAGGCCCACTCCTTCTTCATCGACTCCAGGAAGCCGAGGGCCAGCAGCTCGTTGAAGGTCGAGTCCGCGGCGTCGAGGACGACGCCGAAGAGCTGGTCCAGGTATGCCGTGCTGACCCCTTCCAGGGGCACCCGCCCGGTGACGTAGACGTCGCCGGACCTGTCGATGCCGTAGGCCAGCCCGGGCAGCTTGAGGTTCTTGCGCAGCAGGTAGCGGTAGACCGCCTCGTGGTTCTCGTCGGGGTTGCGCACCACGAACGCCGATACCGACAGCGACTGCTCGCCGACCACGACCGAGGCCACGGTCTTGAGCTTCTTCTCCCCCGGCAGGGTGACCACGAGCTCGCCGTCGCGGCCGCCGAGCTCATGCTCGATGCCGGCGTCGGCCAGGTAGGCGTCGACGACGTCGAGGACCTTCTGCTGCTCGGCCGTCGTCACGGGATCACCGCCGCGGGGATGCCGGCCAGCACCCGGGCGTCCTCGATCGGCGAGGCCGTGCGGGCGGCGTGCGCCTCGGCGTAGACCTCGACGAGGCGCTCGGTGGTGTGGTCCCAGCTGAACTGGGCGGCGTGGCGCACCGCCCTGCGGGACAGGTCCGCCCGACGGGCGGGGTCGGTGATGAGGGACTCGATGGCGTGGCTCCAGTCGGTCGTGTCGTGGCCGTCGACAAGGATGCCGCTGTCGCCGACGGCGGTGGGCAGGCCGCCGACCGCGGCCGCGACGACGGGGGTGCCGCAGGCCTGCGCCTCGACAGCGACGAGGCCGAAGGACTCGCTGTAGGAGGGGACGGCGACGAGGTCGGCGGCGCGATACCACTGGGCCAGCCGCTCGCGGGCGGCCGGCGGGACGAAGCGCACCTGCGGGGTGATGCCGAGCCGGTCGGCCAGCTTCTGCAGTGCCTTCGGCTTGGCCAGGCCGGTGCCGCTGGGGCCGCCGACCACCGCGACGACGAGGTGCTCGCGCAGCGCGGGCCGGCGGGCGAGCAGGTCGGCGGCGGCCTTGAGAAGCACGTCGGGGGCCTTGAGCGGCTGGATCCGGCCGACGAAGAGCAGCACGTGGGCGTCGGCCGGCAGGCCGAGCTCGGCGCGGGCGGCCGCGGCGTCGCCGGGGATGAAGGTGCCCAGGTCGACGCCGGGCGGCACGACCCGGACCCGGGACGGGTCGGCGTCGTAGAGGTCGATCAGCTCGCGGGCCTCGCCGTCGGTGTTGGCGACCAGCCGGTCGGCGGCCTCGACGACCTGCGCCTCGCCGATCTCGCGCCCGGTGGGTTCGGGGGTGTCGCCCTTGGCCAGGTGGGTGTTCTTGACCCGGGCCATGGTGTGCATGGTGTGCACGAGCGGCACCCGCCAGCGGTCGGCGGCGAGCCAGCCCACCTGCCCGGAGAGCCAGTAGTGGGAGTGGACCAGGTCGTACCACCCCTCGGGGCGGGCCGCCTCGGCGCGCATGACGCCGGCGGCGAAGGCGCACAGCTGCCCCGGCAGGTCCTCCTTGCCCAACCCCTCGTAGGGGCCGGCGGTCACGTGCCGGACCTGCACCCCGGGCACCAGCTCGACCTCCGGCGGGAGGCCGCCGGTCGTGGCGCGGGTGAACACCTCGACCTCGATGCCCCGGGCGGCCAGCCGCTTGGCGACCTCCACGACGTAGACGTTGAGGCCTCCCGCGTCACCGGTGCCGGGCTGCTCCAGCGGGGAGGTGTGCACGCTGAGCATGGCGACCCGGCGGATCGGTGCGGCACCCGGCATACGTTCGTTCTCCTTGCCCACGGGCCGTGGTCGAGGGCCCGACGCCCGAGTCTGCCACGCGGCGCCGTCAGCGGCCGCGCGTCACCAGACCGTCAGTCGGAACGTGGAGGACCACACATGTATTTCGCCGCGGCCGTCGTGGCGCAGGTCGATCGCGGTCGGGGCGGGGCTGTCGATCGCGGCGAGGCTGCCCAGGCCAGTGGCGAGCGCGGGCTCGAGCGGCTCGGTGGCGGGCCGGAGCCACCACGTGCTGCCGCCCAGGTCGGTGGCCGGCAGACGGGGGGTCAGCCCGCGGGTGCCGGGGTGGCGCCAGGTGTGCAGCACGAGCAGGTCGGCGCCCTCGATGCGGAAGGTCAGCTCGACCTTGTCGCCGACGCGGCGGGCCGAGATCGTCGCCGGCATCGTGTGGGTGTCGTCGAACGCGACGCCGTGGAAGGTCGCCCCCGCCCGACTGAGGTCGACCGAGGTGAACCGGATGTGGTCGACGGTGCCGGTGACGTGCTCCTGCCAGCCGTCCCGGGTGCGCGTCACGGTGCCGAATCCCGCGGTGACCGGCGCGGCGATCCGCACGGTCTGGAACAGCGTGGCGGTCTGGCGCTGGACACGGATCCCGTCCGAGTACATCGAGACGGTCAGGCCCTGGCCCAGCGTGACCTCCCCACGCACCGGCTGGTGGGCGCTGAGCAGGCCGGGCTTGATGTCGACGACGCCGTGGTCGGGCTTGTCGAGCACGGGCGCCAGCCGGGTCACCCCGAGGGCGGCCAGCGCGAGCAGGACCACGGTAAGCAGCACCGTGCTCCGGCTCCGCACGCCCACACCCCTGGCCACCGCGTCACCCTATTTCACGCACCTGTGCACCCCGGGCACGCCGGGCGCGGTATGCCGTGTGGCCGGGTGCGGGGCACGGCATACCCTGCGGGGCGTGG
This sequence comes from Oryzihumus sp., assembly GCF_054325275.1. NCBI lineage: Bacteria > Bacillati > Actinomycetota > Actinomycetes > Micrococcales > Intrasporangiaceae > Oryzihumus > Oryzihumus sp. The sequence continues at coordinate 5,638 of NZ_JBTCWL010000085.1, read as the reverse complement.
CAGCGAGGCGACCGGTCGGCACCATCACCCGGGGCACGACCAACCCCAACCGGCTGCGCCGGGTCGACCGCTGGCTGGCCGGGCCGCAGGCGTGGCGGCTGCGGCGCTCGGCCACCCCGCCCGTGGTCGTCGACCTCGGCTACGGCGCGTCCCCGGTCACCGCGGTGGAGCTGCACGACCGGCTGCGCGCGGTCCGCCAGGACGTGCAGGTCGTCGGCATCGAGATCGACCCGGACCGGGTGGAGGCCGGCCGGCCGCTGGAGCGGGACGGGCTCACCTTCCGGCTCGGCGGCTTCGAGGTGCCGCTGGAGCGCGGCGCTCGGCCGGTGGTGGTGCGGGCCTTCAACGTGCTGCGGCAGTACGACGAGGACCAGGTCGCCGGGGCGTGGGCCACGGTGTGCGAGCGGCTGGGCCCGCACGGGCTGCTCGTCGACGGCACCTGCGACGAGCTCGGCCGCCGCTCCACCTGGGTGGCGGTCACCGCCGACGGGCCGGTGTCGCTGTCGCTGTCGCTGCGCCTGGCCGACCTGGAGCGGCCTTCCGACGTCGCCGAGCGGCTGCCCAAGGCGCTGATCCACCGCAACGTCGACGGTGAGCCGGTGCGCGACTACCTGGCCGCGCTGGACGCCGCGTGGGCGCGCTCGGCGCCGCACGCGGCATACGGGGTGCGGCAGCGCTGGCTGGCGACGGTCGCCGCCCTGCGCGACGCGGGCTGGCCGCTGCTGGACGGCCCGTCGCGGTGGCGCCTCGGCGAGGTCACCGTGGCGTGGTCCGCGGTCGCGCCGGGCCGGCGCTAGCGCGAGCGCCGGTCAGCGCGCGTAGTCGTCGTGCAGCCGCTCGATGTCGGCCTCGTCGAACTCGCCGAACGCGATCTCCAGCAGGCGGCCCGGCTCGGTGCCGCTGTTGCCCATGCGGTGCGTGGCGCCCTGCGGCACCCACACCCGCTCCCCCGGCTGGGCGACCCACTTCTCGTCGTTGACCTCGATGTCGATCGGCACGTCGAGCACCTGCCACATCTCGTCGCGGTGGCCGTGCTTCTGCAGGGACAGGCGGTGGCCGGGCTCGACGGTGATGATCTTGACCGTCACCATCTCGTTGGCCACGAACTGCTGGAACTGGCCCCACGGCCGCTCGGCGACGAACACCTCGTCGGCGCGGCTACGTGTGTTGGACATGGGTCCCCTCTGGAACGTCTCGGTCATGGTCTCGGCGTCAGATTGTGCCCTATGGCCCTCACACGTCGTTGAGGAAGCCACCGATGAGGTCGCGCACCCGGGCCCGGTGGCGCCACATGATCCCCCCGGCGGGCAGCACCTCGAGGCGGGCGTCGGGCAGCTCGGCGGCCAGCTGCTCGGCCACCCAGACCGGGTGCGCCGCGTCGTGCTCCTGGGTCAGCACCAGCGTCGGGGCGGCCACCTTCCGCAGCGCGGCCCGGTCGCCCATGGGTATGCCGTGCGGCAGCTCGCGCAGCGCGCGGGACACCGGGGTGCCCACCAGGGTGGCCGCCTGGCGGCGGCACCACAGGCGCACCGCCGGCTGGTCGCGGACCTCCTCGGGCTGGTCGAGCAGCAGCAGCCGGGCCATGCCCTCGACGTCGCGGTGGTCGGCCTCCTCGGCCATGGCCACGAGCCGGTCGATCGCCTCGTCGTCGCGGGGCTGGTCGATGACGGCCGGCATGACGAGGACGAGCCGTTCGAACCGGTCGGGGGTCTCCTCCAGCAGGTGGCACAGGGCGCCGGCGCCCATGCTCACGCCCAGCGCCCGGGTGGCCCCGACGTGGTCGGCGACGGCGCGCAGCTCGGCGGACAGCGCGGCATACGTCCAGCCGGTCTCGGGGGCGGCGGAGGCGCCGTGGCCGCGGAAGTGGAAGAACGCGCGGGTGCCCTCCACGCCGGACCCGAACGGGCGGGTGGTCTCGATCGAGCCGGCCAGGCCGTGGCCGAAGACGGTGGTGGGCTCGCCGGAGCCGGTGAGGAGGTACTCCAGGGCGCCGTCGGGGCCGTCGAGCAGGGAGGTGTGCGGGGGGTGCGGGGCGAGGCTCACGAGGACAGGGTCACAGGTGGCCGGTCACCACGGGCCGTAGGGGCCCTGGTGGCTGCCGGTGCCGCGGCCGGTGACCCGGCGCAGGGCGGGGCGCACGTCGGCGAGGTAGAAGCCCGCAGCGACGATGGCGAGGATCGACAGGAAGCCCAGCACGTTGAACACGAAGACGAAGCCGAGCACCGCGGCGACGGCGGTGACCGCGACCCAGAGGTTCTTGGTGCGCTTGCCCGCGGCGACGTAGGCGTCGGGGCGGTGGCGCAGCGCGTCGACGAGCGCGAAGACCTCCATGCCGAGGGCGATGACCCCGAGCACCAGCGTGATCAGGCTCTGCGCGGTCCCGATGGCGTTGAACATGGCGACAGCCTAAGGCGCGGGCGGTCCTCAGGTGTCCACTACGAGAGTGAACGGCCCGTCGTTGACGAGACTGACCTCCATCATCGCCCCGAACCGGCCGGTGGCGACCTCGATGCCCTTGTCCCGCAGCGCCGCGATGAGGTCGTCGACGAGCGGCTCGGCGACGTCACCGGGGGCGGCGGCGCTCCACGAGGGGCGCCGGCCCTTGCGGGTGTCGGCGTAGAGCGTGAACTGGCTGACCACCAGCACCGGGGCCCCGGCGTCGAGCACGGACTGCTCGTCGCGCAGGACCCGCAGCTCGGCGATCTTGCGCGCCAGCTTCTGCACGTCGGCGGGGCCGTCGTCGTGGGTGGCGGCCACCAGGGCCAGCAGGCCGGGGCGGTCGATCGCGCCGACCGTCTCGCCCTCGACGACGACGGAGGCGCGGGTGACCCGTTGCAGGACCGCGCGCATCAGATCCCGACGGCCGCGAGCTCGCCGACCGGCTGGCCGTGGCCGAGGACCGGGGCGTGGTCGAGCGTGGCGAGGACCTCGGCCTCGACCCCGAGGCGGCGCAGCGCGGCCGCCATGACGACCGGCCGGGCCCGCTGCGCACCGTCGGCGATCTTGAGGGCGACGGCCGAGCCGTCGGCCAGGCCCACGGCATACACGCTCTCGGCACCGTCCTTGGCGATGAGGCCAGGCACGCCGCGCATCAGGGCGGTGACGTCGCGGCGGGTGCCGCCGAGCCACTCCGGGTGCGCCTGTATCGCGCCGCTCACCTTCGCCTCCAGCGTCCCCTCCGGGGCGCTGGCCAGGGTGCCGAACGCGCGGGCCAGGCCCCGCAGGCTGACCGCCATGACCGGGGCGCCGCAGCCGTCGATGCCGCTGGCGGCGACCTTCTCGCCGGTGAGGTCCTCCAGGGTCTGCGCCATGAGCTGCTGCAGCGGGTGGGCCGGCTCGCGGTAGGTCGCGGTGTCCCAGCCGTTGAGCACGCAGGTGGCGAGCATCGCGGCGTGCTTGCCCGAGCAGTTCTGCGCCAGCGGGGTCGCCTCGCGCCCGGCGGCGACCCACGCCTTGCGCTCGACCTCGTCGTAGGGCAGGTCGGGGGTGTTCTGCAGGTCGGCCTCGGTCAGCCCGGCGCCGGCGAGGATGCGGCGCGCGCCCTCGAGGTGGAACGCCTCACCGGAGTGGCTGGCGCAGGCGAGGGCGAGCAGCTCGCCGTCGAGGTCGAGCCCGGCGCGCAGCATGGCCAGGCCCTGGACCGGCTTGTTCGAGGACCGCGGGAAGCACGGCGCGTCGGTAGGGCCGAGGTCGACCACCGCGGAGCCGGTGGCGTCGAGGGCGATGACGCTGCCGTGGTGGACCGACTCCACGAAGCCGGAGCGGGTCAGGTGCGCCACGACCGGCGCGGCGTCGAGGGGGACGGCGGGCTGCGCGGGGGAGATCACGCCCGCGACTGTATCGACCGGCAGACGAAGGCCGCGGCCGGCGCCCCCGGGTGGGGACGTCGGCCGCGGCGGTGGTGCTGGGTGAGGCGTGAGGTCAGTCGCCGACCTTCTCGGCGGCGGCCTCGACGGCCTTCTCGGCGGCCTCGGCCGTCTTGGTGGCGCTGGTCGCGGCGGCCTTGGTGGCCGACTTGGCGGTGGCGGCGCGCTTGGTGGCCGTGGTGGTGGCGCGCTTGGCGGCCGGCTTGGTGGCCTTGGTCGCCTTCTTTGCCGCGGTCTTGGTGGTGGTGCCGGTGGCCTTGGCCGAGGTCTTCACGGTCTCGGCGGCCTCGGTCGCCTCGCGGCGGCCCGTGGTCAGCGTGGCCTTGACGGCGCGCTCGGTGTCGGTGGCGGCGTTGCGGATCGTGGTGACCGCGCCCTTGCCGAGGGCCAGGGTGTTGCCGGCCTGGGCCAGCAGGTCCTGGGTGGCCTTCTGGCCACGGATGCGGGTGACGAGCTTCTGGCCGCGCTCGGCGAGGGTGTCGTAGGACTCCTGCGCCTTGCCGGCGATCTCGAGGGTGCGGTTGAGGGCGAGCGCCGGCACGTGCTGGGCGGTCTCGACGGCCTTGCCCTGGACGGCGGTGACGTCGAAGTCGCCGAGCTCGGCGCGCAGGGCCGCGGCCCGGGTGCGGGCCTCGCGGACCTTCTCGACCGCGAGGTCGGTGGCGCCGACGACGGCGTAGACGGGGGTGGTGTCGGTGACGGTCTTGCGGAGGTCGGCAACGAGTGCCATGGGGTGCTCCCTTAGCTGTTGGACGGGTGCTTGGACTTGGTCTTCGGGGTGCGCTTGGCGGCGCCGGTGGCCGGGGGCGCGGGCTCCCCGACGAAGGACTCGTAGACGTCGAGCAGGACCCGGCGTTGCCGGTCGGTGAGGCCCGGGTCGGCCTGGATCGCCGCGCGGACATCCGGTGCGGGCCGGTCATGGTCGGCGGCCTCGCCGTCGAGGATCCCGGCGCGCACGTAGAGCGACTCGGCGGAGATGCGCAGCGCCTTGGCCAGGCTCTGCAGGATCTCGGCGCTGGGCTTCTTCAGCCCCCGCTCGATCTGCGAGAGGTAGGGGTTGCTGATCCCCGCCACGTCCGCGAGCTGGCGCAGGCTCAGCTGGGCCGACTGGCGCTGCTCGCGCAGGTAGCCGCCCAGGTCGGGCAGCTGCACGGCGGGGAGCTTGGACATGACTCCATAGTGCTTGCTGGAGTTAGCAGTATGCAACCCGGAGTTAGCGTGAGCCTACTCACAAGTAACTTCTGGGTGAACCCGTTGTGCCGTGAGCATTTCCGCCGCCGAACCATCCCCGGTTGCTCACGTCCCTTCAACGGACTTGGTGCCCGTTACGCCGCGTTTTCGCGCCGATTCGGGCACGATTCGCCGCGCTACGGGCACCAAGTGGGGTTGATGGAGGTATGCCGGGTGCTCACCGCACGCCTGGCAGGTCGCCTCAGCGGGTGCGGCGGTCCTTGATGCCGAGCAGCTCGCGGGCCTGGTCGGTGCTCAGCGGCGGACGCTGCATCACGGTCGCCAGCTCGGCCGCCCGGGCCACCAGCTCCCGGTTGTGCTGGACCGGCTGGCCCTTGGCGTAGACGAGGTTGTCCTCCATGCCGACGCGCAGGTGCCCCCCGGCCGAGAGGGCCGCCGCGGCGATCGGCAGGTGCGTGCGCCCGATGCCGGTGGCCGACCACGAGGTGACCTCCTCCGGGAGGGCGGCGACGCCGGCCATGAGCGCGGCGGTGGTGCCCGGCATGCCGCCGGGGACGCCGGTGACGAAGTCGACGTGGACC
>NZ_JBTCWL010000084.1:0-14155 GCF_054325275.1 Oryzihumus sp. | reverse complement strand
GGACAGCGACGAGCAGAGCCTTCGCATCTACTCCTCCACCCAGACGTCCACGGGCGTGCGGGCCGCGGTCGCGGCCAAGCTCGGTATGCCGCTGGCCAAGGTCGAGTGCATCGCCCCGGATGTGGGCGGCGGCTTCGGGGTGAAGATCATGCACCCCTGGCCCGAGGAGGTCCTGGTCCCGTGGGCGGCCCGGCGCCTCGACGCCGACGTGAAGTGGGTCGAGGACCGGCGCGAGCACTTCATCTCCTCGGCGCACGAGCGCGGCCAGCTGCAGGACGTCGAGGTCGGCTTCGACGACGAGGGCCGGGTGCTCGGCCTGTCGGTGAAGCTGTGGCACGACAACGGGGCCTACACGCCCTACGGGATCATCGTCCCGATCATCACCTCCACCCAGCTGCTCGGCCCCTACAAGCCCGGCGCGTACAAGTGCGAGTTCTGGTCGCTGTTCACCAACACGGTGATCGTCACGCCCTACCGCGGCGCCGGCCGCCCGCAGGGCGTCTACGCGATGGAACGCACCATGGACGCCATCGCCGACTACCTGGGCAAGGACCGCGCCGACGTGCGCAGCACCAACTTCATCCAGCCCGAGGAGATGCCCTACGACCACGGGCTGCTGTTCCAGGACGGCCGGCCGCTGATGTACGACTCCGGCGACTTCCCCGCCAGCCTGGCCAAGCTCAAGGAGCTGGTGGGCTGGGACGACTTCGCGGCATACCGGGCGGAGGCGGAGGCGGCCGGGCGGCGCGTGGGGCTGGGGATCGGCTGCTACGTCGAGGGCACCGGTGTCGGGCCCTACGAGGGCGGCCACATCCAGATCGAGACCACCGGCCGGGTCAACGTCTCCACCGGCCTGACCAGCCAGGGCCAGGGCCACCAGACGGTGTTCGCCCAGATCGTCGCCGAGGAGCTCGGCGTGCGGATGGAGGACGTGCACGTCACCACCGGTGACACCCGCCGGTTCCAGTACGCCGTGGGCACGTTCGCCTCCCGCGCGGCGGTCATGAGCGGCAACGCGATCGCGCTCGCCGCCCGCAACGTGCGGGAGAAGGCGCTGCGGATCGCCGGCGAGGCCCTGGAGGCCGACCCGGGTGACCTCGAGATCGTCGACGGCATCGTGCGGGTCAAGGGCGACCCGGAGGCCCAGGTCGCGCTGTCCACGATCGCGGTGCTGTCCAACCCGCTGCGCTACGCCTTCGACGAGTCCGCCAAGGCGGCCACTCAGTTCGCCGGTACGCCCGACATGGACAAGCCGCCGGTGGCCGACGACGAGGAGCCCGGCCTGGAGGGCACGGACTTCTACTCCCCGCCGCGGGCGACGTTCGCCAACGGCATGCACGCCGCCATCGTCGAGACCGACCCGGAGACCGCGGAGATCACGATCCTGCGCTACTGCGTCATCCACGACTGCGGGCGGATGATCAACCCGATGATCGTCGAGGGACAGGTGCACGGCGGCGTCGCGCAGGGCGTCGGCGGCGCGCTCTACGAGCGGATGGCCTACGACGAGGCGGGGCAGCTGCTCAACGCCTCGTTCATGGACTTCCTCATGCCCTACGCCTCCGAGGTGCCGCACGTCGAGACCGACCACCTCGAGACGCCGAGCCCGCTGAACCCGTTGGGCATCAAGGGCGCCGGCGAGGCCGGGTGCATCCCGGTCACCGCCGTCATCGCCAGCGCGATCGAGGATGCCGAGGGCTTCCCGATCACCTCGATGCCGATCTCCCCCACCGAGCTGTGGGACCTGCGCCACCGCCACGCCGCGGGTGAGCTGCCCGGCCTGCGCCGCGGCTCCCGCACCACCACGACCGCCCCCACGGCCTGAGAGAACGAGGAACACCGCCGATGAAGATCTCCGGATCCGCCACGCTGAACGCCCCCGTCGACCAGGTCTGGGCCGCGTTCAACGACCCCGCCGTGCTCGCCCGCACCCTGCCCGGCTGCCAGCAGCTGCGCGAGGTGGGCCCCGACGCCTACAAGATGACGATCACCGCCGGCGTGGCCTCCATCAAGGGCACCTACGAGGGTGACGTGGCCCTGACCGAGCAGAACCCGCCCGGCTCCTTCGTGCTCAAGGCCTCCGGGGCGGGCGGGCCGGGCACGGTCAGCGCCGACGTCAAGGTGCTGCTCGAGCAGTCCGCCACCGGCGGCACCGCGCTGACCTACGATGCCGACGCGGTCGTCGGCGGGGCCATCGGCGGCGTCGGCCAGCGCATGCTCACCGGCGTGGCCAAGAAGATGGCCGGCCAGTTCTTCACCGCCGTCGACAACGACATCGCCGGGGTCCGCGTGGCGGTGCCGGTGCCCGCCGGGGCGGTCCCCGAGGGCGCCGTCGTCGCCGCGCCGGGTGCGCCCGCCGCGCCGACCGGGGCCGTGTACGCCGCGCCGGCACCTGCCCGGGCCGGGTTCCAGGGCCGGGAGTTCCTCGTCGGCACCGTCGTCGGTGCCGTGATCGCCCTCGCCGGCGTGGCCGTCGGCATCGTCGCCGGGAGGCACTGACATGCGCGCGTTCACCGCTGCCGCCGTCCAGATCGCGCCGGTGGCCGGGCCACTGTCCCCCGACGTGGTCAAGGCCAACGTCGAGAAGTGCGTCGACTGGCTGACCCGTTGCGTCGAGGCGACCGGCGCCGAGCTCGTGGTGCTGCCGGAGTCTGCGACCACGGGCTTCACCCCGGACTGCACGCCGGAGGAGCTGTGGGACCTCGTCTCCGAGCTGCCCGGGCCGGTGGTCGAGCCGATCCAGGCCGCGGCCGCGCGCCTCGGCGTGCACGTCTGCGTCGGCACCTACGAGCGGGGCGAGGAGCGGGGAGTCGTCTACAACTCCAGCGCCCTCATCGGCCCGGACGGGTCGCTGCTCGGCGTCTACCGCAAGACCCACCCGTTCTGCACCGAGATCCGCTCGCGCGGCGGCTGGGTCACCCCCGGTGACACGGTCACCGTCGTCGACACCGAGCTCGGCCGGATCGGCATGATCATCTGCTTCGACGGCGACTACCCCGAGCTGACCCGCATCCAGGCGGTGCAGGGCGCCGAGGTCATCTGCCGCCCGTCCGCCCTGCTGCGCAGCGCCGACGTGTGGGAGCTGACCAGCCGCGCCCGGGCCTACGACAACCACGTCTACATCATCGGCGCCAACGCCACCGGCACCGACCCGGCCGGCGTGCTCTACTTCGGCAACAGCCACATCGTCACGCCGATCGCGCACATTGCCGCCAAGGCCGCCACGCACGAGTCCTGGGTGGTCGCCCGGCTCGACCCGGACGAGGCCCTGCGATCGCTGACCCCCGGCTCCAGCGTCGGCCAGGGCTTCGACCACCTCGCCGACCGCAACCTGGACCTGATCCGCAACTACCGCGAGGACCTCGAGCGCCCCGCCGCGTCGGGCTTCCCCCACCTCCAGGTCTGAGCAGCCCCAACCTCCACGCCGCCCCGACCGAACGCACCTTATCCGTCGAATTGTTGTGATTTTGCGGCGAGCTCGACGGATTGAGTGCGTTCGGATGTCGCCGGAAGGCTTCCGGGCCCTCCCCGGCGGTGTCATGCTGCGCCCCACGGTGACATCGCGTCTCCGTCACAGGGGAAGTCGGGGGAATCATGATTCGTACTCGTCTTGCACGCTGTCTGCTGAGCCTGGCCGTCGCGGCCACCTCGGCCCTGGGTCTGGCCGCGCCGGCGCACGCGCTCGGTGTCGGGGACCACGAGAGCCCGTCGATGGTCGACGTGGACACACCCCTCTACCTCGGCTACGACAGCACGCTGAAGGCCTACCACTTCAGCGTCAACGGTCGTTGGCGTGCGGTGTGCGGCACCGGGCAGTTCTGCTGGCCGGCGCGCGCAGGGGACATCGGGTCCGACGACGCCGTGGGCATCCACTTCAACGGGTCCATGCAGGTCAAGAAGGAGCAGGTGCGCACCTGGGACTACTGCGGGGACCTCACCTCGAACCGGACCAGGACCTCGCCGTCGGGCGGCTTCTTCGACTACTACGCCGCGGTCAACGACCAGGTCTACGAGAGCTACCGGACGTGGGGCGGCATCGCCGGGAGCGGCTCCTACGGAGACTGCAGCTCGAGCTTCCTCCCGACCTCGACGGCCCAAGGTGGCGGTGCCTGGGTCAAGCAGTGGTTCGACATGACCGGTCAGCGGTTCACCTATGACGTGTGGGTGAACCCGGCGCCGACCTCCGGCTCCTGCTACTCGCGGGTCTACGTGAAGGGTGAGTACACCCACACCTGGAGCACCCAGGGCCTGGCCTTCTCGTTGGGTTACCCCTGGGGCGTCGGCGTCGGTGTCGTCGACGGGTCGAGCGACTTCAGCGTCTACCAGGACGGGGACGGCTACCACGACCCCGACCTCGTGACAGGTCAGCTCTGCCGGCACTGACCGGATGACCTGAACAGAACACGCCTCAGCCCGCGTTTCGCGCCCGGTGCGGGCGCGAAACGCGGGCTGAGCGGTGTCCGGATGGGGTCCCCGCCGGGAGGTGGGCGATCGCTCTGGAGGAGCGGGCACGGCATACCCGAGGTGCATGAAGATCTGCCAAGGGTCTTGGCAGGTTCTGACAGGGACGCGGGGTGGCGGCGCGAGTTGAATCGAGGGCACCGCCGGCACGTCCGGCGCCCCGCCACCTCCCACCTCTCCCGCCCGAGGAACGCCATGACGCAGACCCCACGTCGCATCCGCATCGGCATCGACACCGGCGGCACGTTCACCGACGTCGTCGCCTTCGACGAGGACTCCGGGGCGCTGATCACGACCAAGACGCCCTCGACCCCGGCCAACCCGGCCGATGGCTTCATCAACGGCGTGCACAAGGTCCTCGACCTGCTCGGCGCGACCGGCGCGGACGTCACCGCCGTCTGCCACGGCACCACGGTCGCCACCAACCAGCTGCTCGAGGGCAAGGTCGAGCAGCTCGGCTTCATCACCTCCGCGGGCTACGAGTTCATCCTCGAGATCGCCCGCCAGGCGGTGCCGGACGGCTACGGCAACTCCTACTTCTGGGTGAAGCCGCCGCGGATCGTCCCGGCCGACCTGGTCAAGACCGTCGAGGGCCGCTTCGACTTCGAGGGCAACGAGGTCCGCCCGTTCGACGAGGAGGGCGCAGCCCAGGTGGCCCGCTGGTTCCGCGACCAGGGCATCACCACGATCGGCGTGTGCTTCCTGCACGCCTACGCCAACCCCGAGCACGAGCTGCGGATGCGGGAGATCCTGCAGCGCGAGCACCCCGAGGCGGTCATCTCGATCTCCAGCGACGTGCTGCGGGAGTACCGCGAGTACGAGCGCTCGATGACCACGCTGGTCGACGCCGCGGTCAAGCCGAAGGTGTCCCGCTACGTCTCCAACATCAAGACCCGCCTGGACGACTTCACCGGCGCCGCCTCGGCCGACCGGGACTCGATCCCCTTCTACATCATGAAGTCCAACGGCGGTGTGCTCTCCGCCGACGAGGTCGTGCACCAGCCGATCACCACGGTGCTGTCCGGCCCGGCTGCCGGCGCCCTCGGCGCCGCGCTGATCTCGGGCAAGGCCGGCTTCGACAAGGTGCTCACCTGCGACGGCGGCGGCACCTCCACCGACGTGTCCGTGGTCCTCGGCGGCGAGCCGACCCTCACCACCGAGGGCACCGTCGGGGCCTACCCGTCCAAGATCCCGATGATCGACGTCGTCACCGTCGGCGCGGGCGGCGGCTCGATCGCGTGGATCTCCCCCGAGGGCACGCTCAAGGTCGGCCCCAAGTCGGCCGGCGCCGACCCGGGCCCCCTTTGCTACGCCAAGGGCGGCACGGAGCCGACCATCACCGACGCCCACGTCATGCTCGGCCGGATCCCGGCCCACCTGCTCGGCGGCGAGATCCCGCTGGACGCCGCCGCCGCGAAGGCCGGCATCGAGGCCCTGGCCGCGCGGCTCGGCCTGACCCCCGACGAGTGCGCCGCCGGCATCCTCGAGATCTCCGCGTGGAACCAGGCCAATGCGCTGCGCCAGATCTCGGTCAAGCGCGGCCTGGACGTCCGCGACTTCATGCTCGCGACGTTCGGTGGCTCCGGCTCGCTGCTGGCCTGCCGCCTCGTCGACATCCTCGACCTCGCCGGTGTAGTCGTCCCGCAGAACCCGGGGAACGTCTCGGCGTTCGGCCTGCTCACCGTCGACGTCAAGAACGACTACGTGCAGACCGCCGTCGCCAAGCACACCGCGCTCGACCTCGCCGGCGTGGAGAAGACCTTCGCCGAGCTGACCGAGCGCGCCGCCGAGGCCCTGGACGCCGAGGGCTTCGCCCGCGCCGACCACCGCTACGTGCGCACCGTCGACCTGCGCTACTTCGGCCAGGCCTTCGAGGTGCGGGTCAACGCCCCCGAGGGTGCGGTGGACGCCGGCTTCGCCGAGACGGTCGCGACCGCGTTCCACGACGCGCACAAGGGCCTCTACGGCTACGACTTCCGCGACGACCCGCGCCAGCAGGTCGAGTGGGTCAACCTGCGCGTCACCGGCATCGGCCCGATCACGCGGCCCGAGTTGGCCGAGATCGAGGGGGCCGCCGACTCCGTCGAGCGCGCCCGCACCGGCACCCGCCCGGTCTGCTTCGACCCCGCCGACGGCTACGTCGACGCCGGCATCTACTGGCGCCCCGACCTGCGCGCCGGCGACGCGGTCGCCGGGCCGGTCATCGTCGAGGAGTTCGGCTCGACCGTGCCCGTCCACCCCGGCTTCACCGTCCGCGTCGACGCGTACGGCAACCTCGTGATCACCAAGGAGAGCGCGAAGTGACCGCTGTGACCGAGACCCCGGCCCTCAATGTCGACCCGATCGTCCTGGAGATCGTCGAGGGCACCCTGGCCAGCGTCGAGATGGAGGTCGAGACCGCCATCGCGCGCACCTCCCGCTCGCCCATGATCCGCGACGCGCACGACTTCCGCGCCGGCATCCACGACCGGCAGCTGCGCAAGCTGACCGGCCGCTCATACAGCGCCCTGGTCCACCCGGTCGCCCGCGACTACCCGCTGGAGACCATGCGCGAGGGCGACGTGTTCTTCCACAACGACGTCTACGAGTCCGAGGGCGGCATCGGTCACCTGCCCGACCTGTGCGTCACGGTCCCCGTCTTCCACCAGGGCGAGGTCGTCGCGTTCGTGCAGGCCTTCGGCCACCACGACGACATCGGCGGCGCCTGCCCCGGCTCGATGCCCTCCGGCGCGACCAGCGTCTACGAGGAGGGGCTGATGGTGCCCCCGATCCGGCTGTGGGACGCGGGCGTCCCCAACGAGGCGGCGCTGAAGATCATGACGCGCAACAGCCGTATGCCGGAGTCCCTCGCCGCCGACCTCGACGCCGAGTGCTCCGCCTGCCTCATGGGCGCCGCGCGCCTGTCGGACCTGTTCAACCGCTACGGCCGCGAGACCGTCGAGGCAGCCTTCGACGCGATCCTCGACAAGACCACCGAGACCTACCGCCGCGAGATCCTGTCCAAGATCCCCGACGGCGAGTACGTCTGGGAGGACTACGCCGAGCACGACGGCGTCGACGAGCAGAAGCTGCACACCCAGCGGATCACGCTGACCAAGACCAGCACCGGCGGCCCCGGCAACGGACCGAAGATCGTCATCGACTTCACCGGCACCGCGCCGCAGGCCAAGGGCCCGATCAACCACTGCGGGGACTACGCCGACGGCAACTTCCTCAAGAAGTGGCTCGCGCCGATCCTGCGCAACCTCGCCGACACGCCCGAGCGGATGGCCGAGCTCGACGTCAACGAGGGCATCGTGCCGCTCATCGAGATGAAGTTCCCCGAGAAGGGCACGCTGCTCACGCCGATCTTCCCGGCGCCGACCAACGCCCGGACCTTCGTCATCCTGCGCCTGCTCGGCGTGCTCGCCGGCGTGATCGCCAAGGCGGTCGACGGCAAGATGCCCGCCGACCAGGAGACGATCCGCTACACCGGCGTCTACGGCCACGACCGCGACGGCAACGACTACCTCATGCGTGAGGTGCTCGGTGGCGGCTCCGGTGGCCGCTACTACGCCGACGGCGAGGACACCATCCACGTCGTGCCGGACTCGCGGAACCTGCCGACCGAGTTCACCGAGAGCCGCTTCCCGTTCCTCGTCGAGCGCCTTGGCCTGGCCGTCGACTCCGGCGGCGCGGGCCGCTACCGCGGTGGCCTGGGCTACGAGAAGCAGATCCGGATGCTCAAGGACGCCAACTTCATGTCCATCGCCGACCGCTCGATCCTGGCCTGCTGGGGCGTCAAGGGCGGCAAGGCGGGCAAGCCGTTCCAGGTGACCATCGACCCGGGCGGCCCGAACGAGCGCGAGGTCGACGCCCTCGCCGACCACGAGCCGGTGAAGGCCGGGGAGGTCATCCGCATCCGCACCACCGGCGGCGGCGGATGGGGCGACCCGCTCGAGCGCCCGTACGACGAGGTGCAGCGCGACCTGAGGTGGGGCAAGGTCTCCTTCGAGGGCGCCCGCACCGACTACGGCGTCGTGGCCACGGGCACCAAGGACGAGCCGGTGATCGACACCGCGGCGTCCGACGCCCTGCGGGCCGAGCGCCGCGCCGACCGCGGCGAGCAGCCGTTCTTCGACCGCGGACCCGGCTACGCCACGCTGGCCGCCGGCGCCACGGCCGCGGACGTCGACTGGCTCTGACCGCAAGCAGACCGACAGGAGAACCGACATCGTGACCGGACCGCTCGACGGCACCACCGTCATCGACCTCACCCGCGCCCTCGCCGGCCCGCACGCCGGGATGATGCTGGGCGACCTCGGTGCCCGGGTCATCAAGGTGGAGACCCCCGGCGGCGGGGACGACACCCGCGGCTGGGGCCCGCCGTTCGTGGGGCCCGAGGACGACCCGATCTCGACGTACTTCCTGTCCTGCAACCGCAACAAGGAGTCGATCACCCTCGACCTCAAGAGCGAGGACGGGGTGGCGACGCTGACCCGGTTGGTCACCCACGCCGACGTGCTGCTGGAGAACTTCCGGCCCGGCGTGCTCGACCGGCTCGGCTTCAGCGTCGAGCGGCTGCATGAGCTCAACCCGCGCCTGGTCATCCTCTCGATCAGTGGCTTCGGCCACGACGGTCCCGAGGGTGGCCGGGCCGGGTACGACCAGATCGCCCAGGGCGAGGCCGGCCTGATGTCGCTGACCGGCCCCGACCCCGACCACCCCACCCGCGTGGGGGTGCCGATCGGCGACCTGCTCGCAGGGATGTACGGCGCGTACGGCGTCGTCGCCGCCCTGCACGAGCGCACCACCACCGGCCACGGCCGGGTCGTGCGGACCAGCCTGCTGGCCGCGATCGTGGGCGTGCACGCCTTCCAGGGCACCCGCTACACCGTCGCCGGCGAGGTGGGCCGCGCCCAGGGCAACCACCACCCCAGCATCTGCCCCTACGGCCTGTTCTCCTGCGCCGACGGGATGCTGCAGATCGCCGTCGGCAGCGAGGGCCTGTGGCGCAAGTTCTGCACTGCCTTCGGGCTGGACCCCGACGCCGCGGGCATGGCCACCAACCGGGAGCGGGTCGGCAACCGCGACGCCGTCGTGGACGCGGTCAACGCCGCCTTCGCCGACCGCAAGCTCGCCGAGCTGCTGCCCGCCCTGGCCGCGGCGGGCATACCGGCGGGTGAGGTGCGCACCCTGGACCGCGTCTACGAGTGGGAGCAGACCCGCTCCCAGGGGCTGGTCATCGACGTGGACCACCCGGTGCTCGGGACGGTCCAGCTGCCCGGGCCGCCGCTGCGCTTCGACGACAACCTGTATGCCGGGGGGCGGGCCGAGCACCTCGCCCCACCGGCCCTGGGCCAGCACAACGCCAGCGTGCGGGCCTGGCTCGACGAGCGCGACGCCGAGGGCACCGCACCGTGACCGGCCGGCTGGGTGCCCGCGAGCTCATTGACACCGTCCTCGACGAGGGCAGCTTCGAGAGCTGGGACACCACGCCGGTGCCGGTGGCCGAGCCGGGCAGCGCCTATGCCGCCGAGCTCGCCGCAGCGGCAGAGAAGGCCGGCACCGATGAGTCGCTCATCACCGGCTCGGCCCGGCTGCGCGGACGCCGGGTCGCCGTGGTGCTGGGCGAGTTCCGGTTCCTGGCCGGCTCGATCGGCCGGGCCGCCGCCGAGCGCCTGGTGCTCGCGGTCGAGCGGGCGACCCGGGAGGGGCTGCCGCTGTTCGCCGCGCCGACCTCCGGCGGCACCCGGATGCAGGAGGGCACCAGCGCCTTCGTCGGGATGGTCAAGATCTCGGCCGCGATCGCGGCGCACAAGGACGCCGGGCTGCCCTACATCGTCTACCTGCGCCACCCCACCACCGGCGGCGTCTTCGCCTCGTGGGGCTCGCTCGGCCACGTCACCGTCGCCGAGCCGGGCGCGCTGGTCGGCTTCCTCGGGCCACGCGTCTACGAGGCGCTCTACGGCTCGCCGTTCCCGGAGGGCGTGCAGACCTCGGAGAACCTGTTCGAACAGGGCCTCATCGACGCCGTGCTGCCGGTTGAGGCGCTGGCCGAGGTCGCCTCGCGGGCGCTGAACGTGCTCATGGCCCCGCGCGAGGACCTGCCCGTGGTGCCCGAGCTGCCCCGGGAGGAGCTGCCCGACCTGCCCGCGTGGGACTCGATCCTGCGCTCGCGCCGGCCCGAGCGGCCCGGCGTGCGGGCCCTGCTCAAGCTCGGCGCCACCGACGTCGTGCCGCTGCACGGCACCGGCCAGGGCGAGCAGGACCCCGGGCTGCTCATCGCCCTGGCCCGCTTCGGCGGGGCGCCCTGCGTCGTGCTGGGCCAGGACCGCAAGCACCAGACGTTCGAGAACCCGCTCGGACCGGCCGGGCTGCGCGAGGCCCGGCGCGGCATGCGCCTGGCCCGGGAGCTCAAGCTGCCGCTGGTCAGCGTCATCGACACCGCCGGCGCCGCGCTGTCCCGCGAGGCCGAGGAGGGCGGGCTGGCCGGCGAGATCGCGCGCTGCCTGTCCGAGCTGGTCATGCTCGACGCGCCGACCGTCTGCCTGCTGCTCGGGCAGGGCACCGGCGGCGGGGCGCTCGCGCTCATGCCGGCCGACCGGGTCATCTGCGCCCAGCACTCCTGGCTCTCTCCCCTGCCGCCGGAAGGCGCCTCGGCGATCCTCTACCGCGACACCGACCACGCGCCGGACCTCGCCGCGTCGCAGGGCGTGCGCTCGCTGGACCTGTTGCGCGAGGGCATCGTCGACCGGATCGTCGCCGAGCACCCCGACGCCGCGGACGAGCCCGCCGAGTTCTGCGCGCGGATGTCGCAGGTGCTGCAGCACGAGCTGGGCCTGTTGCTGCGCGCCGACCCGGCCGAGCGGCTCGCCGCCCGCCTGGCCCGCTACCGCCGCCTCGGCTGAGGAGCCGGCGCGCGACACACAAGTGCCAAGAGGCGGGCGGTCATTGGGCAGGGTCTGCCAACGCGGCGTCCGGTGGTTCGTCCGTAGGCTCGCCGCATCGCCCGTCCGCGTCCCGCGCGGCGGCCCCAGGTGAAAGCAGGTGCAGCCCGTGCGGGTCCTCCTCGCCCTCGGCGGCAACGCCATGACGGGCCCCGACGGCAGCGCCAGCCCCGACGCGCAGCGCGCCGCGATCGCCGCCGCCATGGAGTCGGTGGCCGACCTGATCGCCGCGGGGCACGAGGTCGTGATCACCCACGGCAACGGGCCCCAGGTCGGCAACCTGCTGGTCAAGAACGAGCTCGCCGCCACCGTCGTCCCGCCGGTCTCCCTGGACTGGTGCGGGGCGCAGACGCAGGCGACGATCGGCTTCACCGTGATGAACTCCCTCGAGGCCAGCCTGGCCCGGCGCGGTGTCGTGCGTCCCGTCGCCGCCATCGTCACGCGCACGCGCGTCGACGCCGACGACCCCGGTTTCACCCACCCCACCAAGCCGGTGGGCCGGTTCCTGCCCTACGAGCAGGCCAGGCCGCTGATCGAGCACGGCCAGCTCTGGGAGGATCGCGGCGAGAAGGGCTGGCGGCGCATCGTCGCCTCGCCCGAGCCGCGTGAGGTGCTCGAGACCGGCACCCTGCTCACCCTGATCGAGGCCGGCTACGTCGTCGTCGCGGCCGGCGGCGGCGGTATCCCGGTGGTCCGCAGCGAGGACGGCACGGTGCGCGGCGTCGAGGCGGTCATCGACAAGGACCTCACTGCGGCGCTGCTGGCCCGGTCGGTGCACGCCGACGTGCTCGTCATCGCCACCGACGTCGACCACGCCATCAAGGCCTGGGGCACCCCGCAGGCCGAGGAGATCGGCGCGGTCAGCCTGGAGCAGATGCGCGAGATCGCCGCCGAGGGCCACTTCGCCAGCGGCTCGATGGGCCCGAAGGTCGAGGCCGCGATGCGCTTCGTCGAGTCGGGCGGCCCGCGCGCGGTGATCACCGCGCTGGAGCAGATCGACAGGGCCGTGACCGGTCGCTACGGGACGGTCATCGAGGGCCGCCCCGCCCAGCCGCAGGACACCGCAGGACAGAACCCCACACCGCAGAACCCCACCGAGAACGAAGGGTGACACCCGTGCCTGATGCCATTGAGGTCCGCAAGGTCCCGATCCACAGCGTGGCCGACGCCTCCGAGCTGGCCAAGCTCATCGACGACGGCGTGATGGAGGCCGACCGCGTCATCGCCATCATCGGCAAGACCGAGGGCAACGGCGGGGTCAACGACTACACCCGGATCATCGCCGACCGGGCGTTCCGTGAGGTGCTCGTCGCCAAGGGCGCCCCGGCCGACCAGGTCAAGCAGGTCCCGATCGTGTGGTCCGGCGGCACCGACGGCGTGATCAGCCCCCACGCCACCATCTTCGCCACCGTCGACCCGGCCAGGGCCGTGCAGACCGACGAGCCGCGCCTCACCGTCGGGTTCGCCATGAGCGAGCCGATCCTGCCCGAGGAGATCGGATACACCGGCATGATCAAGAAGGTCGCCGACGGCGTGAAGGTCGCCATGGAGCGCGCCGGCATCACCGACGTCGCCGACGTGCACTACGTGCAGACCAAGACCCCGCTGCTGACGATCCACACCATCCGCGACGCCAAGGCCCGCGGCAAGCAGGTCTGGACCGAGCACACCCACGAGTCGATGGACCTGTCCAACGGCACCACCGGCCTCGGCATCGCCGTCGCCCTCGGCGAGATCGAGATGCCGAGCGACGAGGACGTCATGCACAACCGCGACCTGTACTCCTCTGTCGCCTCCTGCTCCTCCGGTGTCGAGCTCGACCAGGCGCAGATCGTCGTCGTGGGCAACGCCCGCGGGGTCGGCGGCCGATACCGCATCGGCCACTCGGTCATGAACGACGCCCTCGACGCCGACGGCATCTGGGCCGCGATCAAGGACGCCGGCCTCGACCTGCCCGAGCGCCCGCACACCTCGGACCTCGACGGCCGCCTGGTCAACGTCTTCCTCAAGTGCGAGGCCAGCCAGGACGGCACCGTCCACGGCCGCCGCAACGCGATGCTCGACGACTCCGACGTGCACTGGCACCGCCAGATCAAGTCCTGCGTCGGCGGCGTCACCGCGGCCGTGACCGGCGACCCGGCGGTCTTCGTCTCCGTCTCCGCCGCCCACCAGGGCCCCGAGGGCGGCGGCCCCGTGGCCGCCATCGTCGACATGGGTGACGCGCCGACCGGCTACACCTGGAACGGCTGAGCCGACACAGCTCCCCTGGTATGCCGTGCCTCTCACCTGGCGAGGGGCACGGCATACCGGCGTTCAGGGGCGGGGCGGTCGCAGGAACGACATGACCAGCAGCACCAGCGGGATGGCGATGACGAACTGGCGCCGGCTGTAGCGCCGCAGCTCGGTGCGGGCGTCGACCCCCGCCAGCTCGGCCTCGAGCGCACCGCGCCGGGACAGGCGGAAGGCGTGGAACGCCAACGGGACGTAGTTGAGGGCGATGCCGACCAGCCACGCGCCGATGACCCGGGTGACCGGGGCCCGTGCAGTCAGGCAGACCGACCCGAGCACCATCGGCAGCACGATGCCGATGGCGAACTCGAGGGTGATCAGGCGGCGGCGCAGGCGGCGGCCGTGCAGGCCCCACAGGTCGATCGCGGCGAGGCGCCGCACGTCGATGACCCAGCGCAACAGAGGCTCCATCCAGGCAGGACGGTCAGCTCGAGGTGGGCCGAAGCATAACGAAGACAGCCGGGGCAGGACCGCAC
>NZ_JBTCWL010000083.1:0-14268 GCF_054325275.1 Oryzihumus sp. | reverse complement strand
CGGACCGATGGGGTCGGGGCCGTCGTCGTGGGTCTGTCGAGGCGGAGGGCGTGGGATTCGAACCCACGATGCCGTTGCCGACATAGCGGTTTTCAAGACCGCCGCACTAGGCCACTATGCGAGCCCTCCTGACCTGCGGCTTCGCTGGGAAGTTCCAGCCCACCGGGCTGGCCGTCCCACGAAGATCCCGCAGGATTGGCACCGGCCCCCTCCGCAGGGGCGAAGGCGCTGGCGCCGGGGAGAAGTGTTGCACGGTCCTCGATCAGCGCGGCATCGATGCATGGCATCGACCCACTCAGTCCACCGGAAGCTGGGGCCGTCGGTCCTGTCCGGACAACGCGTCGGTCGGTCGCGCGGTCCGCGCCGTCGCCGCGATCCGCTCCAGCGCCGCAGCGTGCCGCGCGAACGCCTCCCTCCCCTGCGGCGTGAGCCGTGCGAGGGTGCGCCGGACGCCCACACCCACCTGCTTTCGCACCTCGACATATCCCTCGGCCGCGAGTGCCGACAGCTGCTTGGACAGGGCGGAGTCACTCGTGTCGATCGCGTCCCGGATGAATCCGAACTCGGTCCACCCCGCGGGCGCCAGCAGGGCGACGATCGTCAGCCGTGGGGCCGGGTGCAGGAACGCATCGAAGTCGGCGTCCATCAGTACCGTCGCTCCGCCCGGCGTCGCAGCCGTGCCTCGGCGGCCATGCGAGCACGGGGCGCCACCAGCAGGCAGGCCCCGACCACGACCGTGGCGGCGATGAGATGAGGTGTCGGCACCCCGCCCGAGGAGAGCGCCCCAGCCAGCCCCCGGAACGCCCCGAACACGGTGATCCCGCAGGCCAGCCCCACCAGCGCGGCTCCGGCTCCCAGCCCGTTGCGGACCGGCGCGCCCTGCGCGTGGCGAATCACCATCAGGGCCACCAGCAGCAGCCCCGGGACCAGCACCGCACCACCCCAGGGATTGGGCAGGTCGAAGGACGCAAAGGAGACGAACAGCAGCAGCGCCGCCGTCAGGAGGGAGGAACGGGACAGGCAGAACCGCAGTTCGGCCACACCGGACTGCTCCTGCCGTCTGCGGATGTCCTCGAGCGCGGCTTGCGCATCGGTCGGCGTCACCGCCTGCCGACCGACGAGGTTCCTGTCGTGCTTGTCGTCGGACTCCATCGACCCTCACACCCCCTGAGAAGCACTGTTACTTTCCTGTTGAGAAAGTAGCAGGTATTTTCCCGACAGGAAAGTTGATCCCATGCTGAGCCGCGTGTTGCACGGCCCCGGGTGAGCCGGTTGCATGGCGACGTGCAGGCACAGGCCCGTGAGGGCTACCGCGGGACCGGACCCGGGGACATCACGCCGGACGGCTGCGCCGTCGAGCTGTACGCCCGGCTGCCGGTCGGGGACGAGCCGGACGTCATCGCCGCCGCTGCCTCTCCTCCGGCCCGGCTGCTGGAGCTGGGGTCGGGGGCAGGCCGGATGACCCACGCGCTGCTGGAGCGCGGCTTCGAGGTCACGGCGGTCGACGAGTCCCCCGCGATGCTGGAACGCATCCACGGTGCCCGCACCGTGGCCAGCCCCATCGAGACGCTCGACCTGGCTGATCGCTTCGACGTCGTGCTGCTCGCGTCGTTCCTGGTCCATGCCGGCGACCCGCGGGTCCGGCAGTGCCTGCTGGAGACATGCCGGCGGCACGTCGCCGACGACGGCTGCGTGCTGGTGCAGCGCGAGGGCTCGGACTGGCACGACCAGGTCCCGCGCGAGACGCGGCGGGGCGACGGCGTGGTCCGGGTGCTGTCCTCCGTCGACGTCGGCGACGGGGTGCGGTCGGTGGAGGTGGAGTACGTCTTCCCCGACGCCCGGTGGACCCACACCTTCCGGTCCCGGCCGCTGAGCATCGACGCGTTCGAGCAGGCGCTGCGGGATGCGGGACTGGTCGTCGACCACTACCTCACCCCGGACCGCACCTGGGTGCAGGCCCGATCGGCCGCCCCTGAGGAGGGCGCATGAGCATCAGGGTCAGCAGCGATGGTGCCGTGACCACTGTCGTCCTCGACCGGCCCGAGGTGCGCAACGCGGTCGACGCCGAGCACGCCGCGGAGCTGACGGCCGTGTTCCAGGAGTTCGACGCCGACCCGGGTCAGTCGGTGGCGGTGCTCACCGGTGCGGGCGGGACGTTCTGCTCGGGGGCGGACCTCAAGGCCGTCGCCGGGGGCGCGCCACTGCCGGCCGCGCCGGGGGAGGGGCCGGGTGGCATGGGGCCGACCCGGCTGACCGTGTCCAAGCCGGTGGTCGCGGCCATCGAGGGGCACGCGGTGGCCGGTGGCCTGGAGCTCGCGCTGTGGTGCGACCTGCGCGTCGCCGACCCCGGCGCGGTGTTCGGCGTCTACTGCCGGCGCTGGGGAGTGCCCCTCATCGACGGCGGCACCGTGCGCCTCCCCCGGCTGATCGGGCAGAGCCACGCGCTGGACCTGATCCTGACCGGCCGCCGCGTCGACGCCCGGGAGGCCCTGCAGATGGGGCTGGTCAACCGGCTGGCGCCGGCCGGTCAGGCGCTGGCCGCGGCACAGCAGCTGGCCCGTGAGCTGGCGGCGCTTCCGCAGACCTGCCTGCGGCACGACCGGCTCTCCGCCCTGGAGCAGCACAGCCTGGACCTGGACGAGGCCATCGCCAACGAGTGGCGGCACGGCCAGTTCGCCCTCACCGAGGAGACCCTGGCGGGAGCCCGCCGGTTCGCCGGAGGCGCCGGGCGGCACGGCGCCCCCGCCGACTGACGCACCCACGCGCCGAGGGTGAGGCAGCTCAGCCCTCACCCACCCAGGCCGACAGCCGCTCCAGCGCCGGGGCCAGCCGATCGGCCGGGACCGCACTGAAGCGCAGCGAGGTCTCGGCGATCCGCGCCACCTCGACCCGCGACAGGCCCAGCCAGTCCTGCACCCGGGCGTATTCCCCCAGCACCCCCGTGCCGCAGAACAGCGGGCAGTCGCTGCCCAGCGTCACCGGCACGCCGGCCGCGAGCAGCGCCGGCAGTGGGTGCTGCTCCAGCGCGTCGACCACCCCGAGCAGGACGTTCGAGGCGGGGCACACGTCCAAGCACACCTGGCGACGGTCGAGCAGATCGATCACGGCCGGGTCCTCGACCGCCCGCACCCCGTGGTTGACCCGCCGGGCGCCGAGCCGCTCCACGCAGGCCCGCACGCTCTGGGCGCCGGCACCTTCGCCGGCATGCGGCAGCGCCGGCAGCCCCGCCGCCCGGCCCCGGGCGAAGACGTCCTCGAACGCCTCGGCGGGGTGGTTCGCCTCGTCCCCGGCCAGCCCGAGGCCCACGACCCCGTCATCGGCGTGGAGCAGGGCCAGCCGCAGCGACCGCTCGGCCGCGTCCACCGGCAGGCCACGGTTCACCCCGACGATGACACCCGCCGCGGACTCAGCCGAGGACCCGGCGCGCAGCCCGTCCAGAACCGCCTCCAGCACGGCCTCCCCCGGACCCAGCCGGCCGGCATACGTCGGGGGGATCAGGTGCACCTCGGTCCAGACGACGCCCTGGGCGGCGGCGTCCTCGACGAGCTCGCGGGCGACCCGGTGCAGGTCCTCCAGGCTGCCGATGAGGTCGCGCGCGCGTTCGTAGGCGACCACGAAGTCCCCGAGCCCGGCGAACGGCCCGGTCGGCGGAGCCGGCACGCCATGACGCGCCGCCAGCTCCGCCGCAGTGTCCGCCCGGATCGCCCCCTCGAGGTGCAGGTGCAGCTCGGCCTTGGGGAGGGCGAGGAGGTCGGTCACTCGAAGCCCAGGTAGACCGTCTTGCTCCAGGTGTAGAACTCCGTCGCCGTCGGCCCCTGCTCGCGGAAGGTGTTGGACGAGGAGTCCTTCACCCCGCCGAACGGCACGTTGAGGTCGAGCCCGCTCGTGGGCCGGTTGACCTTCACCACGCCGACCGCCGCGTGCTCGGCGAAGTGGTGCGCGGCGGCGAGGCTGCCGGTGCAGATGCCGGCGGTGAGGCCGTAGTCGGAGTCGTTGACCCGGGCCAGGCCCTCGTCGTAGTCGGCGACCTCGATGACCGCGACCACCGGACCGAAGACCTCCTTGCGCACGACGTCCGCGTCGTGGGCGACGCCGGTCAGCACCGTCGGGGCGAACAGCTGTCCCTCGGGCTCGGCCCCACCGGCCACCACGGTCGCGCCCTGCTGGCGGGCCCGCTCCACGGCGGCCACGTCCGTCGCCAGCTGGGCCACGCTGACCACCGGGCCCATGGTCGTGGCCGGGTCGAGGCCGTCGCCGGGGACGAACCCCTCGGCCTCCTTGGCCACGGCCGCCACGAACGCCTCGTGTATGCCGGGGGTGCAGTAGACGCGTGACGTCGCCGTGCACGCCTGGCCGGTCAGGCCGAACGCGCCGGCCGCCACGACCCGCGCCGCCGCGACGGGGTCGGCGTCGTCGAGGACGAGGTAGGCGTTCTTGCCGCCCATCTCCAGCTGCACCCGGGCCCGGCGGGCGTGGAGCAGCTCGTGCAGACCGAGACCGACCGCGGTCGACCCGGTGAAGGACAGCGCGCCCACGCGCGGGTCGCGGGCCAAGGCGTCCCCCACCACCGAGCCCTTGCCGTGGACCACGTTGAGCACGCCGCCGGGCAGGCCGGCGTCGGTCAGCGCGGTGGCCAGGTGGCTGGCCGAGACGGGGGTCAGCTCGGCGGGCTTGAGCACGACGGCATTGCCGCTGATGAGCGCGGGCGCCATCTTCCACGCCGGGATCGCGATCGGGAAGTTCCACGGGGTGATGAGGGCGGCCACGCCGATCGGCTCCGCGCGCGTGAACACGGTGGTGCCGGGCACGGCGCTGGGCAGCACGTCGCCACCGTGCCGCCAGCCCTGGGAGCCGAAGTAGCGCAGCACGTCGATGGCCCGGCGGACCTCGCCCATGCCCTCGGCCAGCGTCTTGCCCTCCTCCCGGACCAGGTCGCGGGCGACGTCCGCCTGCCGGCTGCGGAGCAGGTCGGCCGCGTCGAGCAGGATGGCCCCGCGGGTCGGCGCGGGGGTGGCCGCCCATGCCCGCTGCGCCTGGCCGGCCGCGACCAGCGCGGCGTCGACCGCGTCGGTCCCGCTCGACGGCGCGACGCTGACGAGCTCCTCCGGGCGGGCGGGGTTGCGGCGCTCGGCCTGCGGGTCGCCGACCCACTGCCCGTCGATGAGGTTGTGCACGGTGGTGGTCATGGTGTGCTCCGTCCTGCCCGGGCGCGCCGGGCGTCGGTCAACGGTCAGTTGGTCAGAGGGTGCGGACGAGGCCGCCGTCGCAGCGCAGCGCGGTGCCGGTGACGTAGGAGGCCAGGTCGCTGCACAGGAAGGCGCCGACCGCGCCGAACTCGTCGGGCCGCCCGTACCGGCCGGCCGGGATCGCCGCCCTGGAATGCTCCTCGACCTCCTCCACGGTGCGGCCGGAGCGCTGCGCTGCTGCCGCGTCGAGGGAGGCCACCCGGTCGGTGGCGATCCGCCCCGGCAGCAGCAGGTTGACCGTCACCCCGTCGGCGGCGGTCTCGGCGGCCAGGGTCTTGAGGTAGCCCGCGAGCGCCGCACGCCCGAGGTTGGACAGGGCCAGGTTGGGCAGCGGGGAGGTAATCCCGCTGGAGCCGATGGCCAGGACCCGGCCCCAGCGCCGCTCGCGCATCCCGGGCAGCGCAAGCTGCACGAGCCGCTGGTGCGGGCGCACCAGCGTGTCGACCGCCTGCGCCACGTCCTCGCCGCTCACCTCGGCCGCGGTGCCCGGCCGTGGACCGGGGCCATTGAGCACGAGGACGTCCACGGCACCGAAGGCGGCGACGGCCGCGGCATACAGCTGGTCGGGCCCGTCCGGGGCGAGCAGGTCCACCTCGACTCCGACCGCGCTGGGCAGCCCGGCGGCGATCTGCGCCGCACGCTGCCCCCGGCGGCCGGAGATGACGACGTTGGCGCCCTCGGCGGCCAGCGCCCGGGCAACGGCCTCCCCGAGACCGCCGGTCGAGGCGCCGACGACGGCGGTGCGGCCGGACAGACCCAGGTGCATCAGCGCACCCCCACCGGCTGCGGCACGGCGGCCAGGTGCCGCTTGAGCTGGTCGAGCAGGGACGCCGGCATCGAGGCGGCCGGGGCGCGCACCCCCGACTCGAGGATCAGCCCGCGCTGGCGCAGGCACTCCTTGCGCACCGCGAGCGCGATCCGCACCTGCTGCTCGAAGTTCACCAGCGGCAGGTAACCCAGCCACTCCTCGCGCGCCGTCTCGTAGCCGCCCTCGCGCCACGCGCGGACGCAGGCGAGCAGCCCCTCGGGGAAGGAGAACCCGGTCATCGCCCCGGCCGAGCCGGCGGCCAGCTCGTCGAGCAGGCCCTGCCCGCCGAGGCCGCCGAAGACCGGTACGCCGAGTGCCTGGGTCAGCGTCGCGACCGCCGGCGGGGTCGGTGGCGCCTCCGCCTTCACGGCCACGACGAACGGCAGCGGCTCCAGCGTCCGGGCCAGGACGTCGGCCCGGACGCTGACACCGCTGACCAGCGGGTAGTCCTGCACGACGATCCCGGCGCCGGTGGCCTCGTGGACAGCGCGCAGGTGCGCCGAGAGGACCTCGGGGTCAGGCGAGCTGACCTGCACCATGGCGCCGGCGAGGCGGTCGCCGAGCACCTCCTGGGCGAGGCGGACCTCCTCGATGACGGGCGCGGTGGCCAGCGACGTGGCGCCGACGACCAGGGGCAGGTCCACGGTGTCGGCGACGGTCTCCAGGACCGCGCGCCGCTCCTGCGTGTCGAGGGACGCGGCCTCGCCGAAGACGCCGAGGACGGTCAGGCCGGTGACGCCGGCGCGCTCGTAGCGCTCGACCAGGCGGGCCAGGCTGGTCTCGTCGACGGCCAGCGTGGAGCCGGAGAACGGCGTGGCGACCACGCCCCAGACGCCGGGCTCCAGGGGTGCGGGGTGCATCGGAAGTCCTTTCGCGGGAAGGGTTCTGCGGTGGTCAGCGGCCGGGCCAGACCGGTGGCCGCTTCTCCTGGAAGGCGCGCACACCCTCGGCGCTGTCCTCGCTGTCGAGCGCTGCCATCAGCGCGGGCAGCTGCACGGCGCGGGCCTCCTGCGCGGTGAGGTGGCCGGTGCGCTGCACCATCTGCTTGACCGCGCGCACCGACGTGGGGGCGCACGCGAGGATGTGGGCCACCCAGCGGTCGACCGCGGCGTCGAGCTCCCCGGCGGGGGCGACCTCGTTGACCAGCCCCATGCGGTGCAGCTCGGCGGCCGGGGCACGGCGGCCGGTCAGCAGCAGGCCCATCGCCTGGGTGTGCGGGACCCGCCGGACGAGCTGGGTGATCCCGCCGTCCAGGGCCAGGCGCCCGACCCTCGGCTCGGTGAGCCCGAACTGGGCGCGTTCGTCGGCCACGACGATGTCGCAGCCGAGCACCATCTCCATGCCGCCACCGAGGGCATAGCCGTTGACGCGGGCGATGACCGGCACGTCCAGGGTGGTGCGCAGGCTCAGCCCGCCGAAGCCATTGGGGTCGAGCCCGGCCCAGTACTGCAGGCCCGTCTTGTCCACCGCGGCGGCGGACATGTCGGCGCCGACGCAGAACGCACGCTCCCCGGCGCCGGTGATGACCACCACGCGCACCTGCGGGTCGGCCTCGATGGCGGCCCAGACCTCGTTGAGGCGGGCGTGGGTGCGCGCATCGACGGCGTTCATCACTGCCGGGCGGTCGATGGTGACTCGGGCGACGCCCTTGTCGAGCTCGACCCTGACCTCGTCGACGACCCCGCTCACCGCAACACCCCCGCCTCGACGAGGGCGGC
Source organism: Oryzihumus sp. (assembly GCF_054325275.1). Lineage (NCBI taxonomy): Bacteria > Bacillati > Actinomycetota > Actinomycetes > Micrococcales > Intrasporangiaceae > Oryzihumus > Oryzihumus sp. The sequence goes on along the minus strand of NZ_JBTCWL010000083.1, from coordinate 6,496 downwards.
GATCGCCTCGTCGTCGTACCCGTGCTCCCGCAGCACCTCGGCGTTGTGCTCACCGAGGCGTGGCGGCACGTGGCGCACGCCGAAGGGGGTGGAGGACAGCCGGATCGGCGCGGCCAGGGTGCGGACCGCGCCGGCCGCCGGGTGCTGCATCTCCAGCACCATCTGGTTAACGAGCGTCTGCTCGTCCTCGAGCGCGTCGACCAGGGTGCGCACCGGCGCGCAGAGGATGTCCTGGTCCTCCAGCGCCTTGACCCAGTAGTCCGTGGTGTTGGTCCGGAACCGCTCCCGGAAGATCGCCTGCACCTGCGGCCGGCGCTGGAACAGCTCCTCCTGGGTGGCGAACTCGGGTCGCTGCGAGAGGTCCTCGTCCAGCTCGAGCGCCCGGGAGATGTCGCGCAGCGGGTTCTCCTTGAACGCCCCGACCATGCACACCGCGCCGTCGGTGGTCTCGAACACCCCCGACAGCGGCATCGAGGCCCAGTTGATCTCGTAGCCGCGGTTGAGCTGCATCGTGGCTTCCTGCATCTGCATGTGCAGCATCGAGTCGTACATCGTCACGTCGACCCGCTGGCCCTCGCCGGTGGTGTTGCGCGAGATGAGCGCCAGCAGGATGCCCTGCAGCAGGTGCATGCCGGTGGTGTAGTCGGCCAGCGTGGTCGGGTAGACCGACAGCGGCAGGTCCTCGGACTCGCGGCGCCACATCACCCCCGAGTACGCCTGGGCGATGACGTCCTGACCGCCCTTGTGGCTGTAGGGCCCCTCCTCACCGAAGCCGGTGCCGGAGGCCCAGATGATCCGCGGGTTGACCTCGCGCAGCGCCTCGTAGCCGAAGCCGAGCCGCTCCATGACCCCGGAGCGGAAGTTGCTCACCACGACGTCGGCGTCGCGCACCAGGCGCAGGATCACCTCCTTGCCCTCGGGGGTGCGCGTGTCCACCGAGACGCTGCGCTTGTTGCGGTTGATGGACAGGAAGATCGGGTTGTCCAGGCCGTCCCGGTCGGGGATCGAGCTGCGGGACAGGTCGCCGACGCCGGGGCGCTCGACCTTGATGACGTCGGCGCCGTAGTCGCCGAGCAGCTGGGTGCAGCTCGGCCCCATGTAGACCTGGGTGAAGTCGATGACCGTGACTCCGGCAAGGGGCAGGGCGGTGGCGCTCATGCCACGACCTCCGAGGGCTCGTCGAGGGTTGCGTTCGGTGCGGGGGTGTCACCGGGGTCAGCTCCCTGGTCGCGCATGCGGCGCTGGATCTGGCGCGGGTCGACCTCGCGCACCGTGACCCCAGCATCCACCGCGAGCCCGGCGGCCACGCCCGCGGCCTGCCCCATCGCCATGCAGGGCGGGATCTCCCGCGACATCCGCTGGGCGTCGGGGGTGGCCGAGTAGTGCCGGCCGGCGACGAGCAGCTGGTCGACCTGCCGCGGCAGCAGCGCGCGGTACGGGGTGTAGTAGTCGCGGCCGCGGGCGACGGTGTCGGCGAAGTGGCGCCGGGTGGTGATGTCGTCCTTGGTGACGACGTACTCGCCCTGCAGCAGCCGCGTCTGGCGGACGCCCATCTGCTCGGCCACGTCGACGAGGTAGCAGCGCTCGAAGCCGGGCAGGTGCGCTCGCACGTAGTCCACGGCCTCGCTGATCCGGGCCCGCGCGTCGAACTCGGCCTCGGTCAGCGACTCGGGGTCGGTGCCGTCGTAGCCGGTCAGGTGCGGGCAGTTGCACCACACCACGCCCGGCACCGGGGTCTTGAGCCACCACAGCTCCCACGCACCGCCGAGCATCCGCTTGATCTTGCGGTTGATCGCCCGGGCCTCGCGCGGGTTCTGCTGCTCGAACTCCTCGGCCGCGTCGGTGTCGACCCCGCCGAGGCGGAACACCAGCGTGGTCAGGTAGGTGTCCTGGGCGAAGTCCGCGCCGGCCCGGGAGGCCACGTCGATGTCGCCGGTGGTGTCGATGACGACGTCGCCGAGCACCGCCTGAGGGCCCTGCTTGGTCTCGCAGACCACGCCCTTGAGCACGCCGTCGTCGACGACCGGCCGGGAGAACCACGAGTGCAGCCGCAGGTTGACCCCGGCCTCGCGGACCAGGTCGTTGGAGACCCGCTTCCAGCCGTCGGGGTCGAACGCCACGGCGTAGCAGATCGGCTTGGGGTTGGTGTGCGAGTGGAAGTCGAAGGCACCCCAGCGGCCCCACTTGTTCCACATCTGCGTGGAGGAGTAGCGCTCCTGCTCCGGCGGGAACACGGCCAGGCCGAGCTTGGCCATCCGCTCGACGTACTCGGACACGATCCCCGTCACGGTGATCTCGCTGCCGTTGACCATGTCGTCCAGCACCAGCACCATGCCGCCGGAGGCGAGGCCCCCGAGCGCGGCATACCGCTCCAGCAGCGTGACGCTCGCCCCGGTGCGGGCGGCGGCCACCGCGGCGCTGACGCCGGCGGGACCACCGCCCACCACCACGACGTCGGAGCGGCGGACGACCGGGGCGGTCAGGTCCTGGGTCGAGACCATCAGGTCGGAGAACTGCATCAGGGGAACCTCATTCACCGGCGAAGGTGCCGCTGGTCCGCTTGGCGGCCAGGTACAGCACGATGCTGACAAGGGACAGGGCGGCCGTGTAGGCGGGGAACACCCAGGCCAGGTGCTGCTGCTGCAGCCAGACGAGCAGGTATGACGCGGTGCCGCCGAAGAGGGCGACGGCCACGCCGTAGCCGAGCGCCACACCGGTGGCGCGGCAGTGCTTCGGCATCAGCGAGGTGGCCACGACGTTGTAGAGCGTCATGTTCAGCACCAGGACGACCGAGCCGCCGAGGATGACCGCGGCGAAGCCGGCCAGGCCGGGCTTGGTGTAGAGGAGCATGAGGAAGACCGCGGGCACGGACAGCAGCCGGGTCACGAGGAACGTGCGCGAGAGGGTGTGCCGGTCGGCGAGGGCGCCGGTGACCAGCGAGCCGACGATGAGCACCACGCCGAGCAGGGTGGTGATGGCGAAGACGCCGGTGGGGTCCTCCCCGAAGCTGCTGCGGGCCAGGTTGGGCAGGCCGATGTTCCACGCGTAGTTGTAGGCCTGGGTGGCGCCGACGACGAAGATGGTCGCGAGCAGGGCCAGCCAGTGCTTGCCGACGCCGCGCCAGACGGTGCCGGTGGTGGCCTCCTCACGCTCCTCCTCGTGCAGGCTCTCCGGCAGCGAGCGGCGCAGGTAGAAGACGGTGACGCCCATCAGCGCGCCGACGACGAACGGCACCCGCCAGGCCCAGTCGCCCATGGCGTCCTTGCCGAAGCCCAGCGTGGTGAGGAAGCTGACCAGCGAGGCGAGGGTGATGCCGATGTAGACGAAGAAGCTGATGTATCCGGCGGCCCGGCCCTCCCGCCCCTTGGGCGAGATCTCCACCGCGTAGGAGGTCGACAGCGGCGCCTCGATGCCGGTGGAGACGCCCTGGAGGATGCGGCTGACCAGCAGGATCACGCCGGCCCACGGGCCGATCTGGGCGTAGGTCGGGCAGGCCGCGATGACCAGGGTGGTGAGCGCCATGAGGGCGACCGAGACGAGCATGACCTGGCGGCGGCCGATGCGGTCGGCGACGGTGCCGAGCAGCACGCCGCCGAGGGGTCTGACCGCGAAGCCGACCGCGAACACCGCCAGGGCGCTCAGCGTCGCCGAGACCGGGTCGCTGTCGGGGAAGAAGTGTGGTCCGAGGGAGGCCGAGAGCAGGCCGAAGAGCATCCAGTCGTACCACTCGAGGGTGTTGCCCAGCCCGAGGCCGAGCATCGCCTTGCGGGGCGTGGTGGGGGTGGCCTCGGTCGTGCCGAGGGCGGGTGACGCAACAGTCGCGGTCATGATGCCGCCTTTCCGTCTGGGCCCGTTTCCGGGTAGGGGAAGGTGACGTCGTGGCGTCCTCCGGGTATGCCGGCCCGGTTCCGGGCAGGGGGCATCGACGGATGGCGTCGCGGCGCGGGGGTGCTGTTGGTGGTGTGGCGGTGCGGCCGGCGTCAGGCGCCGGGCGTCACCAGGTGGGTGGGGTGATCACCCAGATGGCGGTGCAGGGTTCCTCGCCGGGGTTGACGTACCAGTGGGGAACCGTTGAGGCGTAACGGATGGAGTCGCCTGGGCCGAGCTCGTGCCGCACACCGTCGAGGTAGACGTCCTTGCGCCCGGTCAGGATGGTCCCGAACTCCTCACCGTTGTGGCGGTAGGGCGTGGCGCTCGTGTCGTAACCGGGCGGGGTCTCCACCCAGGTCACCTCGAGGGCGCCGTTGAGGTCGGGGGTCATGAGCTCGAAGTGGCCGCCGTCGTCGGTGCTCACCCCGTGCCCGTCGAGCCGCCGGCGCTCGTCCTTGCGGACGACCGGCGACCGGAGCTGGTCCTGCACGTTGAACAGCCGCCCGACGGGGATGTCGAGGCCGTGCGCCAGCTGGACCAGCGTGGCGAACGAGGGGTTGGCCAGCCCCCGCTCGAGCTGGCTGACGATGCCGGTGCTCAGTCCGGCCGCCTCGCTGAGCTGGCCAAGGGTCAGTCCCCGGGCCTTGCGCAGGGCCCGGATCTGGAGGCCGACGGCGTCGAGCATCGAGGCAACCGGGACGGCCGTCGCGGGGTCCATCGCGCTGTCCGACATCGTCACTCCCTCTCCTGGGCTGTGACGTTCAGCATAATGAAGGTCTTCACCCAGTCAAGGGTTTGAGTTCAGGATTCTGAAAACCTGCACGATAGTGAAGGCGCCGTCACCTGCCGGACACACGCCGGCCCGAACTAGTCCCATCGGACGAACCGTGGGCCATGTTCGACATGTGCTGGCGTGGCGAGCGAGACACGCGACTACGTTTCGGGTTCGCGTGATGGCACCGCTTGTCGCGCGTCGGGACCAAGGGGGCGACATGTCGGACACGTTGACGGTCACGTCGCGCTTCTGCACCGTCTGCGGCGCAGAGCTTCACGAGGGCCTGTGCCCACGGTGCACCGCGCTCCCCGCTGATCAGCCCGCAACCCTGTCGCGGGGCAGGGCCATCCTTGCCCTCTCGGTAGCCACGTTACTGATCGCGTGTGTGGCCCTGGCGGCAGCAGTGATCCAGGGACGTCAGGCCGAGCAGAGCGCGGCAACCCTCGCCGCGCGGGTGCGCGCCGAGGCGGCGAGCCGGACTCAGCTGCGGGACCAGCTGTCCGCCGAGCAAGCCGCGGTACTCAAGCTGACGAGTCAGCTCGGAAGTCTTCGCGCCACGGTCGAGAGCAACAAGCAGAAGGAACCTGCGGCCGTCGCGTCCCGCGTGAGTGCGTCGGTCTTCACGATCGAAGTCTCCGGAGGACTGGGGTCCGGCTTCGTGGTCCAGTCGGGTGCCGGCCGCTCCCTACTCGTCACCAACTTCCATGTGGTCTCCGACGACTGGGTGAACGGCCGCAAGGCCGTCAAGGTCCACCAGAAGGGGCGCACCTGGGACGGGACCGTCGTCCGGGTGTCGGCAGGCAGCGACCTCGCCCTCGTCCAGGTAGGTGCAACGTTCCCGAGCCTCAAGGTCAGCAAGCAGACTCCGGCGGTCGGAGACGCAGTCATGGCCTTCGGCTCCCCGCTCGGCCTGGACGGAACTGTCTCCAGCGGGATCGTCTCCGCCCTGCGCAAACAGGACGGCCGCGACTACATCCAGTTCTCCGCCGCCATCAGCCCCGGGAACAGCGGCGGCCCCGTCGTGGACAGCGCTGGCGACGTCGTGGGTGTGTCGGTCATGAAGATGGTCGGCGACAGCGCCGAGAACCTCGCCTTTGCGATCCCGTCCATTGTCGTCTGCAGCCGGCTCGCCGTCTGCTGAGCGAACCGAAACAGGCTGGGAGGAACCATGAGCGTCACCTACGACGGCGTCGAGGGAGGCTCCTCGACACAGCGATCGGGCTGCCCTGCGTGCGGCGCAGCCGCACCTCCGAACGGCCAGTTCTGCGGCGGATGCGGCCACCGACTCGAGAGTGCTGGTCATGACCAGCAGGTGGCAATGCCCTCTTCGGCGCTCATCCCGCAGGTAGAGGCGCGAGCCAGCCGTTCAAGTCGCAAGTGGTTGGCAACGGCCGCCAGTCTCGTCGCCCTTGGGGCCGCCACCTGGGGCGTTCTCGACGACCTTCACCTCCGCTCAGGCCTGGAGAGCAAGCGTCGCGCCCTCACTGCCACACAGCACTTCTTGTCCGACACCCAGGCGAAGCTGACCGACACCACGGCACAGCTTGGGGAGACGAAGCAGAAGCTGGCAAGCACCCAGAGCAACCTCGCCTCGAAGACGAAGGCTCTTGCCGCGAGCCAGGCGGCCCTCCAGGGAGCCCAGCGGAGCCTGACTGATGCGAACGGTCGGATCGACGTGCAGTCCGGGCAGATCGTGACGTTGAAGACCTGCCTCGGTGGTGTCAGCACGGCCCTGCACGACCTGGCCTACGACGACTACTCGGGCGTGATCTCTGCCCTCGACGCGGTCCAGGTCAGCTGCCAGGCCGCCAACAAGATCGTCGGATAGTCCGACCCACGCCGAGGTCGGCG
>NZ_JBTCWL010000082.1:0-14475 GCF_054325275.1 Oryzihumus sp. | reverse complement strand
GGTCAGCCGCGGAGGCTGCGCGCCTGCATCGGCTTGGGAGCCGGGGGGATCCGCACGTCGATCCGCCGCGGCGCGGCGCTGCGGCCCTGCTGTACCAGCGCCGCGACCCGCTCCCCGGGGCGACGGCTGCTCTGGTCCTCGATCACGGCCTGCAGCAGCTGGCGCAGCACGTCCAGCTGACGGCACTGCACGACGAGGTGGACGAGGTTGCGACGCGTGTGGTCGGGCTGCTGGGCGGGGCCGACGCCGGCCTCTCCCTCGTCGTCCTCGGTGACGACCAGGCTGCGCAGCTCCTCGGCCAGCGGGGCGCGGCAGTCGAGGTCCATCTGCCAGCCGGCGTCCTCGTCGCGGCGTCCGCGCAGGATCGGGCGGCCCTCGCTCGGGACCAGGGTCAGCGACGTCGGGTGCTCGGTCTCCAGCGCGGCGATGAGCCGGTCAAGTCCCGGCACCTCACCGTGTGCCTGCGCCGTGCCGACCTGTCCGATCCCCTGACCACCCATGGCGGGATCCTGCCGCCCCGCGGGGGCGCGTGTCCGAGATATCGGACAAGAACCACCACAAGTGACTAGTCACCCGAGCCGCACTGAAAGCGGCCAACTGGCCACAGACCCACGCGACCCTTGGCCCCCGTCGTGGCTCGCTGGGGCCTAGCCTGAGCGCCATGGCAGCAGGGTGGGAGGGCGACACCGACGCCCTGGCGCAGGTGACGGACATGCAGTGGTCGGTCCGGGTCCTCGACGCGGTCACGCGCCAGGAGCTGTATGCCGTGTCCCCTGACCTCCTGCTGCCCACCGCGAGCGTGGGCAAGGTCCTGCTGCTGCTCACCGTGGCGGCGCAGCTCGAGTCCGGCGAGCTGACCCCGGCGATGCCGCTGCTGCGGGCCCCCGAGGACGCCGTGGCCGACTCCGGACTGTGGCAGCACCTGACCGCCGACGAGCTGTCCGTGCACGACCTGGCCACGCTCATCGGCGCGGTCAGCGACAACTACGCGACCAACGTGCTGCTGCGCGCCGTGGGCCTGGACGCCGTCGACCGCACCACCGACGCGTTGGGGCTCAAGGCAACCCGGCTGCACGACCGGGTCCGTGACCGCCGCACCGCCCAGGACCCGCCCACGCTGTCAGAGGGCACCGCGAGCGAGCTGGCGGACCTGATGGTCGAGCTCCACCACGGGGAGGCGATCAGCCCGGCGGTGTCGGAGCGGGTGCTGGGCTGGCTCGCCGCCGGCGCCGACCTGTCGATGGTGCCCGAGCCGCTGCACCTCGACCCGCTGGGGCACGCCGACGGCGACCGGGGCGTGCGGCTGTGGCACAAGACGGGCACCGATGACGGGACCCGGGCCGACGTCGGCCTGCTGCAGGCAGGAGAGCGGGCGCTGGCCTGGGCGGTCCTGTGCCGCTGGGACCCCGCCGGGCCGGACCGGCGGGACGAGGCGCTCGCGGTGATGCACGCGATCGGCGCAGCCCTGCGCGAGCAGCTCGGAGACGCACTGCGATGAGGCCGACCAGACAGGGAGTGACGCCATGACCGAGGGCACCGACGAGGGCGCCGGGCGGCACCGCGAGATGGCCGACGGGCAGGTGCTCGACGCCCTGCGCCGGGCAGCCGCCGACGTCGGCGCGCCCATCTCCGCCGAGCGCTACGAGCACGTCTGGCGTGACTACGACGGGGTCTCCAGCGCCCGGCTCATCCAGCGGTTCGGCTCATGGAACGCCGCCTGCACCGCGGCCGGACTGCCCACGAACGCCGGCCGCACGGCATACCGGCGGGGCTGGTCCGACGAGCAGCTGGTGGCCGCGGTCGCGGACTACCTGCGCTCGGACGGCGCGAGCGGCAGCTACGCCGGCTACGACGAGTGGGCCCGGGCGACGGCGGACGCCCCGAGCGCCAACACGGTGCGCAACAACCTGGGCGGCTGGGCCAACGCCAAGGCCGGGGCGCAGGCGCTCATCGCACGGGACGGCGGCTGAGCCGGCGCCGGCGCTCGGCCTGCTCGCGCTCCCACTGCTGCCGGCGGTGCCGCCGCTCATCGAGGTCGAGCTCGCGCAGCACGCGTTCGACCGCCGCGAGCAGTGACCCGCGCAGCAGCCACAGGTTCGGGCTCTCGCGGGCGTCGACGAGCAGCAGCTCGGTGAGGAACGCCCGCGTCTCGCGCAGGCTGTCCAGCGCGTCGGCCAGCGTCCCCTCGGAGCCCTGCACGCTCGGGTCCCCTTCTGCGCGCACCAGGGAGCCGTAGGCCCGCAGCGACCCGGCGAGGTCATGCAGCAGCGCCCCGAACGCGCCGAGCAGCTCCGTCGTGTAGGCGCTCTCCGGCCCGGCGTCCTCCTCCTGCAGGCCGTCGGCGATCGAGCGGAACAGCGCCCGAAGCGAGACCACACTGTGCTCGAGGGCGTCCAGGCCGCTGCGCAGCATCGGCGTGGTGTCGGCGGTCCGGACCGCCCGCGGGTTGAGCCGCCGGCTCTCGGCCAGCTCCACGATCGCCCGGTCGGCGGCGTCCACGCGGTGCGACAGGGCGCGGAAGTCGCCCAGCCAGCTGTACGCCTGGTCCCGGCTCGCGCCCTGCGGCAGCTCGTCGCCGACCCGGTCCAGCAGCGCCGCGGCGTCGGTGGCCACCTGCTCCACCGCGGCACCCGCCGAGCCGACACGCACCGGCTGCGGGAGCAGCACGTTGACGAGGATGCCCACGCCCGCGCCGACCAGCGTCTCGCCGATCCGGTAGGACGCGGCCACGTCAGCGGTCGAGCTGACGCCGAGGATGAGCATCGCGCTGATCGGCGCCTCGAGCAGGTGCTCGCCCAGCCGCACCAGGTGCCCGACGAGGAGCGCCAGGGCGATGACGATGCCCAGGCTCCACCACGTCAGCCCCATGACGTTGGTCAGCACGACCGAGATCAGCACCCCGGACAGCACGCTGGCGACCCGGCGCAGCCCTGCGGTGAGCGTGGAGAACAGGGTCGCCTGCACCACCAGCAGTGCTGTGAGCGGGCCGGTCAGCGGCGGCGTCGGCTCGTGCAGCACCGCGACCGCCACCACGTAGGCCACGACCGCCGCGAAGGTCAGCCGCGCCGTCCGGGTCAGGATCGCCCGACCGTTGCGGTGCCACACGTCCCGGGCGCCGCGCAACGCTGACCGCACGGCGGCGGCCGTTCCCGGGGTGTAGGTCGGGCCGTGGCGGGGGAGCGTCACAGGACGAGGATGGCGGTTGCGCCGTCCGCTGTCAGCCGCAGGGTCCTCAGACCCTGCGCGTGGGGACGAATGCCTCTCGCGGGCGGGTGCCTGCCGGCGCACCGTGGAGCCACGGACGTCAGGGGAGAGGTGGTCGCCGATGCGCAGCCCACGGCAGGTCGCGACGCTGGCCCTCACCGTGTCCGTGCTCGCGGTGACCGCAGCCTGTGGCGGCTCCCCGGGGACCGGGGCAGCGCGTCCGTCCTCCACCGCCGGTATGCCGACCACGTCCGGCCGGCCGGCCACCTCCGGGCCGGCGACGAGCACCACGGGCCGCCCCACGCCGACGTCCACCCGGACGAGTGCACCCAGCCCGTCGACCCGCGCGAGCGTCACGACCCGGCCGACCAGCACTCCGCTTCCGACGGCTCCGGCACCGACGCGCACCACCCCGCGGCCGCCGACCACCTCGCCTCGGCCGGCGAACCCCGGGCTGCCGGCCCACCTGCTCGGCACCGTGGTCTCGCGCGTCCCCACGACGTCGAAGGTCGTCGCGCTGACTTTCGACGCCGGCGCCAACGGTGACGGCGTCCCCGCGATCCTGGCCACGCTCAAGGCCCAGCACGTGCCGGCCAGCTTCTGCCTCACCGGCGACTTCGTCCGCGCCTTCCCCGCGTTGTCCCGCCAGATGGCGACCTACGGGCGGATCGGCAACCACACCGACAACCACCCGCACCTGAGCACCCTGTCCGACGCCGCGGTGCGGACCGAGGTGAGCGACGGCGCCGCGGCGATCACCGCGGTGACCGGGCGCAGCCCCAGGCCGCTGTTCCGCTTCCCGTTCGGGGAGTACACCGCGCACACGCTGTCCCTGGTCAACGGCATGGGCTACGTCGCCGTCGGCTGGACCATCGACACCCTCGGATGGAAGGGCACCTCCGGCGGCCAGAGCGCCGACACCGTCGTGGCCCGGGTCCTGGCCGCGCGCACCCCCGGCGAGATCGTGCTCATGCACGTCGGGTCCAACCCCGACGACCACACCACCCTCGACGCGGACGCCCTGCCCCGAGTCATCAGCCAGCTGCGGGCAGCCGGATACTCGTTCGTCACGCTCTCGGCGCTCGGCATCTGAGCGGAGCGCCGGCGTCCGCCATGAGAGACGGCCGTTCCAGCGGCCGGGAGCGCGGCCTAATGTCGGTCACAGGTCATGAGTGTCAGCGCCAAGCCCCGGCTCGCTGACCGGCAACCCTCCACCGCGGTGGGGTGCCCCGGGTGAGGACCAGGCGGTGCGCCACAGGACGGCGCAACGCAAGCGCGGAGACACCCTTGGTGGTATCCCCGCACCTCGCGTGAGGTGCGCCCCGCACCTCTCGCGACCACTCGTCATACGTGAGAAGTGCTGAGAGGCAAGGGAACCCGATGACTGACACCACCCCGAACTGGTCCTTCGAGACGCGGCAGGTCCACGCCGGCCAGGTCCCCGACGAGGCGACCGGCGCGCGGGCACTGCCCATCTACCAGACCACCTCCTACGTGTTCCGCGACACCGACCACGCGGCGAACCTGTTCGCGCTCAAGGAGTTCGGCAACATCTACACGCGGATCATGAACCCCACCCAGGACGCGGTGGAGCAGCGGATCGCCTCGCTCGAGGGTGGCGTCGGCGCGCTGCTGGTCGCCTCGGGCCAGGCCGCCGAGACGCTGGCGATCCTGAACATCGCCGAGGCCGGCGACCACGTCGTGGCCAGCCCCTCGCTCTACGGCGGCACCTTCAACCTGCTCAAGCACACGCTGCCCAAGTTCGGGCTCGAGGTGACCTTCGTGGCCGATCCCAACGACATCGAGTCGTGGAAGGCCGCGGTCCGCCCCAACACCAAGCTGTTCTTCGCCGAGACCATCTCGAACCCCAAGTCCGAGGTGCTCGACATCGAGGCGGTCGCGCGCGTCGCCCACGAGGCCGGGGTGCCGCTGGTGGTGGACAACACGATCGCCACGCCCTACCTGATCCGCCCGCTGGAGTGGGGCGCCGACGTGGTCGTGCACTCGGCCACGAAGTACCTCGGCGGCCACGGCACGGCGATCGCGGGCGTCATCGTCGACGGCGGCACGTTCGACTACGGCCGCGATCCGGAGAAGTTCCCCAACTACAACACCCCGGAGGAGAGCTACCACGGGCTCGTCTTCGCCCGGGACCTCGGCGTCGGCAGCCCGCTCGGGGCCAACCTGGCGTTCATCCTCAAGGCGCGGGTGCAGCTGCTGCGCGACCTCGGGTCGGCGATCTCGCCGTTCAACGCCTTCCTCATCGCCCAGGGCGTCGAGACGCTCAGCCTGCGCCTGGACCGGCACCTGGAGAACACCCGCAAGGTCGCGGCGTTCCTCCAGGGCCGCGACGAGGTCGAGCGCGTGGTGTGGGCCTCGCTGCCCGAGCACGAGAGCTACGCCAAGGCGCAGAAGTACAGCCCCAAGGGCGCCGGCGCCGTGCTGGCGTTCGAGATCCAGGGCGGCCTCGAGGCGGGGAAGCGGTTCGTCGAGGCGCTGACCCTGCACAGCCACGTCGCCAACATCGGTGACGTGCGCTCGCTGGCGATCCACCCGGCGTCGACGACCCACTCCCAGGGCCCGGACAGCGACCGGCTCGCCGCCGGCGTGACGCCCGGGCTCGTGCGCCTCGCGGTGGGCATCGAGCACATCGACGACATCCTCGCCGACCTCGAACAGGGGTTCACCGCGGCCAAGGGCGCCTGACCTTCGACTTCTTGCGGGCAGACGACTGACAAAAGTTGACATCTGTCAGTTGTCAGCGCATGGTGGAGCCATCCCCCAGCACCGGAAGGCTCCACCATGCGCACCCGCACCCTCGGCTCCGCCGGCCCCGTCGTCTCGGCCCTCGGCCTCGGCGCGATGGGCATGTCCGACCTCTACGGCCCCGCTGACGAGGCCGAGGCGATCGCCACCATCCACGCTGCGCTCGACGCCGGTGTGAGCCTGATCGACACCGGTGACTTCTACGCCTCCGGGCACAACGAGATGCTCATCGGCCGGGCGCTCAAGGGCCGCGACCGCGACCAGGTGGCCCTCAGCGTCAAGTTCGGCGCCCTGCGTGGTCCCGACCGCAGCTGGCTGGGTGTCGACGGCCGCCCCGCCGCGGTCAAGAGCGCGCTGGCCTACACGCTCCAGCGCCTGGGCACCGACCACATCGACACCTACCGGCTGGCCCGCCTCGACCCGCACGTCCCGATCGAGGAGACCGTCGGCGCCATCGCCGAGTGTGTCGAGGCCGGCTGGGTCCGCCACGTCGGCCTGTCGGAGGTCGGCCCCGACACGATCCGGCGCGCGGCGGCCGTGCACCCGATCGCCGACCTGCAGATCGAGTACTCCCTGGTCTCGCGTGGCATCGAGGCGCAGATCCTGCCGACCACCCGCGAGCTAGGCATCGGCATCACCGCCTACGGCGTGCTCTCCCGTGGGCTGCTCAGCGGCCGCTGGAGCCCCGAGCGCAAGATGAGCGCCGGTGACTTCCGGGCCTACAGCCCCCGCTTCCAGGGCGAGAACCTCCAGCAGAACCTGCGCCTTGTCGAGGCCCTGCGCGAGGTCGCCGAAGCCAGGGGCGCGACCGTTGCCCAGGCCGCCATCGCCTGGGTTCTCTCCCGAGGTGAGGACATCGTGCCGCTGGTCGGCGCACGTCGTCCCGACCGCCTGGCCGAGGCCCTCGGCGCCCTCGACCTCGACCTGAGCGCCGACGACCTCGCCGCGCTCCAGGCGGCTGTGCCGGCCGAGGCGGTGGCGGGCACCCGCTACGACGCCCAGCAGATGGCGTTCCTGGACAGCGAGCGCCGGACCGTGGACGCCTGATGGCCGAGGCCCTGACGGCTGAGCAGGTGCTCGTGGCGGCGGAGGACGTCCTGCGCCGCTACGGCCCGGCCAAGGCCACCGTGGTCGACGTCGCGCACGAGCTCGGCGTCAGCCACGGCAGCGTCTACCGCCACTTCCCGAGCAAGGCCGCGCTGCGCGACGCCGTGTCCGAGCACTGGCTGGCGCGCCTGTCCGACCCGCTCGAGAAGGTCGTGGCCTCGAAAGCGCCTGCGCCGCAACGGATCCGCACTTGGGTCAAGCAGCTGAGTGCCGCGAAGCGCCGGATGGCCCTGGAGGACCCGCAGCTGTTCGCGACCTATCACGAGATCGCCAGCGGGTCCCGGGATGTCGTGCGGGCCCACGAGGCCACCCTCGCCGACCAGCTCAGCCGGATCATCGCCGACGGTATGTCGCGTGGGGAGCTCGCGAGCGCCCTCACCGCAGAGCAGGCCGGGCAGGCGGTCTTCCACGCCGTGATCTGGTTCTGCCACCCCGCCCACGCGGGGGAGTGGGGCGGCCCCGGCGTCGAGCAGGCCCTCGACCGGGTCTGCACGGTGGTGCTCGACGGGCTGCGCCCGCGCTGACCCGCGGTTCCTCGACTCCGGTGAAGACTTCACCACACCCGGGTGTGCCGAAGTCTTCACCGTGTCCACGGCGGGGCAGTGATGGCCGGCCCTATCGTGACCGCATGCCCCAGAGCCACGCCCGCGCCGCCGGCCGCCCCCGGTCGCCGGAGAAGGAGGCGGCGATCCTGCGGGAGGCCCTGCGCCTGCTGTCGACGCAGGGCTACTCCGGCATGACCCTGCAGCTGGTCGCGGACGCCGCCGGCGTCAGCAAGTCGACCATCCACCTGCGCTGGCAGACCAAGGCCGACCTGGTCACCGCCGCGCTGGAGGCGATGCGGATGGTCCACGCCGACGCCGGCAGCGGGGACACCCGCGCCGACCTCGTGGCGATCCTGGAGGACTTCGCGACCACGGTGCAGCAGGTCAACGGGATGGCCCTCATCGGGACCTGCCTGGCCGAGGAGGCGCGTGCCCCTGAGCTGTTGCAGCTGCTGCGCGAGCGCACGGTCCTGCCCCGACGGGCGCTGCTCCGCGAGGTGCTCGACCGGGCGGTGGTTGCGGGTGAGCTGGTAGCCGGGGCCGACCTCGACGCCGCGGTCTCCGCGCTGCTCGGCCCCTACTACGCCGACCACCTCGCGGGCCGCGTGGCACCGGGATGGGCGCCCGCGGCGGTGGACCTCGTCCTCGCCGGCCTGCGCCCTGCGGGCGGGAGCACGGCGAGGGGCTGACCACTGCCCCTCCGTGTGGTCAACCCCTCGCCGCGGGCCTGGTGGCGGTCAGCCGGCGTCGACCCCGGTCAGCTCGGCGCTGACCTCCCAGAGCCGCCGGGCGACCTGCGGGTCGTACGACGCCGGGCTGGAGCGCCTCGCCTTCTTCCGCACGAAGTACCTCCCGCTCACGCCCTCCACCTCGGGTGAGGACGCGAGGTAGACCGAGGTCTGCGCCCCGCGCTCCGGGCTCAGCATGAACGGCCGGATCACCGGCAGCATCACGCGGAAGAGCGTTGAGCTGTCCTCCTGGCCGAAGCCCGTGCGCACCACGCCGGGGTGGAGCGCGTTCGCCGTGACCCCCGTGCCCTCGAGCCGGCGGGCCAGCTCGTAGGTGAACAGCACGTTGGCGAGCTTGGACTGGTTGTAGGCCCGCTGACCGCTGTAGCTGCGCTCGCCCTGCAGGTCCTCGAAGTCGATCCGGCCCATGGCCTGCGCGCCCGAGCTCACCGTGACCACGCGGGCCGGTGCGCTCGCCTCGAGCAGTGGCCGCAGCAGGTGGGTCAGCAGGAACGGCGCGAGGTGGTTGAGCGCGAACGTGCGTTCCAGTCCGTCGGCGGTCACGTGGCGGGTGGCCCAGAAGCCGCCCACGTTGTTGACGAGCACGTCGAGCCGGTCGTGTCCAGCGGCAAAGTCCGTTGCCAGGCGCCGGACCTCTGCCTGCGAGGACAGGTCGGCGACCATGCCCTCGACCCGGTCGTTGCCGCTGTCCCGTCGCAGCGCCTCCACGACCTGGCTGGTCTTGTCCGCGTTGCGGCCCACGAGCGCCACGGCCGCGCCCGACGAGGCCAGGGCCTGCGCCGTCGCCAGGCCGATGCCGTGCGTGCCGCCGGTCACCAGGATGGTCCGGCCTGTCATCGAGGTGCTCATCTCACGGACTCCTCCACGTTGGCGGGAACCGGGGTCAGGCCGCCCGGGCCCGATCGATGGTGAGGAGCGCGCGATACTGCAGGGCCCGCCGGTCCAGCTCAGCGTCGGGCATCGTTCGGACGCCGTGCAGGACCATCGGCTCGGCCATCGGCATGCCGCACAGGTGGGCGGTGGCGTCCAGCGGGCGCATCAGCTGCTCCATGGTGAAGCGGTTGTACCCACCGTCGGCATAGGCCTCCTCCGGCCCGCCGGTCGAGGTCACGACCTGCAGCGTCTTGCCGCGCAGCTTGGTGCCGTCGGTCCCGTAGGCGAAGCCCCACGTCAGCACCTGGTCCATCCACGACTTGAGGATGCCCGGCACGGAGTACCAGTGCCACGGGAACTGCCACACGACCGTGTCGTGCTCCAGCAGGAGCTGCTGCTCCCGGGCCACGTCGATGCGCCCGTCGGGGTAGGCCGCGGCGAGGTCGTGGACGGTGACGCCCTCGAGGTCGCGCACCGCGTCGGCGAGCCGGGCGTTGACGCGCGAGCCCTCCAGGTCGGGGTGGGCGAGCAGGACGAGGGTGCGGTGGGCGGTCATCGGCAGCGCTTCCGGTCGGGGGCTGGAGTAGACAGATCTGTCTGTCGAGCAAGCATAACCGCACCGACTGGTTCGGTATTCCGGGTGGCCGGGGCCGCCGTGACCGTCACCACCCCGCCGGGGTGCCGGAGCAGGCCGTGGGGTCCCGGACAATGGAGCACGCCATGACTGCACCCACCGAGCTCGCCCCGCCCACCGCCGACGGGCCCGTCACCGTCGCCATCACCCGCCGTGTCGCCGCGGGGGACACCACCCAGATGATCGCCTGGGTCCGGGCGGGGACTGCGATGGCCGAGCTCTTCCCTGGTTTCCTCGGCGCGGGGTGGGTCCGTCCGGGGGACGCCTCCGACGAGTGGCACATGCTCTACCGGTTCGCCGACCAGGAGAGCCTGCACGCCTGGGAGACCTCCACCGAGCGGCAGTGGTGGCTCCGCTCGGGTGAGGGCCTGGTCGAGCACAGCCGCGCCGAGCGCCGCACCGGCATCGAGGGCTGGTTCGACCCGCCGGAGTCCACGACGGTCGAGGCGCCGGCCGGGCCGAAGCCCCCGCCCCGGTGGAAGCAGGCGCTGCTCATCTGGATGGCGTTCTTCCCCGTCAACCTTCTCGCCACACTCACCCTGGGGGCCCTCGTCGTCCACTGGCCGGTGGTGCTCCGGGTGCTGTGCATGACTGTGGTGCTCACGCCGATCATGACCTACCTCGTCCTGCCGACCCTGACGCGGCGGCTCGACGGCTGGCTGCACCGCTGAGCGAAGGGTTGTCAGGGTCCTGGCCCCGACAACTCTCAGGGGTGGTGGACCGCAGTGCCAGAACTCGGTCGAGGGGCGCGCGGGCCGCCACCTATCCTGAGACCCATGTCCGCCGAGCCCTCCCCCCAGCCGCGGCGTGCCCGCGGCCGGTCGCGCTCGTCGGGCCAGCGGTCCCCGGGCTCGCGCCGGCCGGACCGGCTCACCCCCGAGCAGCGCGCCGAGCGTGACGCCGCGCGGCAGGCCGCCCGTGAGGCCCGTATGGCGCGCCGCCGGGCCGCCATGCCGACGGTCACCTACCCCGAGGACCTGCCGGTCGCCGCCCGCAAGGACGACATCGCCGCGGCCATCCGCGACCACCAGGTCGTGATCGTCGCGGGGGAGACCGGCTCGGGCAAGACCACGCAGCTGCCGAAGATCTGCCTCGAGCTCGGCCGCGGCGTCGAGGGTCTCATCGGGCACACCCAGCCGCGCCGGATCGCCGCCCGCTCGGTCGCCGAGCGCATCGCCGAGGAGCTGGGCACCGAGCTCGGCACCGCGGTCGGCTACCAGGTGCGCTTCACCGACCGCTCCAGCGACGACACCCTGGTCAAGGTCATGACCGACGGCATCCTGCTCTCGGAGATGCAGCGCGACCGCGACCTGCGCAAGTACGACACGATCATCATCGACGAGGCGCACGAGCGGTCGCTCAACATCGACTTCATCCTCGGCTACCTCAAGCAGCTGCTGCCGCGCCGGCCCGACCTGAAGGTCATCGTCACCTCGGCGACCATCGACCCCGAGCGGTTCGCGCGGCACTTCGCCCGCGACGGCGTGCCGGCGCCGATCATCGAGGTGTCCGGGCGCACCTACCCCGTCGAGGTCCGCTACCGGCCGCTCGCCGGCGAGACCCGGGAGGAGGACCGCGACCAGGTCACGGGCATCTGCCAGGCCGTCGAGGAGCTGTGGACCGAGGGCAGCGGGGACATCCTCGTGTTCCTCTCCGGCGAGCGGGAGATCCGGGACACCGCCGACGCCCTGACCGGGATGTCGTTGCCGCACACCGAGATCCTGCCGCTCTACGCCCGGCTCTCCGCGGCCGAGCAGCACCGCGTCTTCGGCTCGCACACCGGGCGACGGGTCGTGCTCGCCACCAATGTCGCCGAGACGTCGCTGACCGTGCCCGGCATCCGCTACGTCATCGACGCCGGCACCGCCCGCATCTCCCGCTACAGCCAGCACACCAAGGTGCAGCGGCTGCCGATCGAGCCGATCTCCCAGGCCAGCGCCCGCCAGCGGTCCGGCCGATGCGGCCGGGTCGCCGACGGCATCGCCATCCGGCTCTACTCCGAGGAGGACTTCGAGAACCGGCCGGCGTTCACCGACCCGGAGATCCTGCGCACCAACCTGGCCTCGGTCATCCTCCAGATGACCTCCCTCGGGCTCGGCGACATCGCCCGCTTCCCGTTCGTCGACCCGCCCGACTCCCGCCAGATCAGCGACGGGGTGCGGCTTCTCGAGGAGCTCGAGGCGATCCGCCCGGAGGTGAGCGACCCCCGCAAGCGGCTCACGGCGTACGGCCGGTCCATCGCGCAGCTGCCGCTCGACCCGCGCCTGGCGCGCATGGTGCTGGAGGCCGATCGCAACGGCGCGTTGCGCGAGGTGCTCGTCATCGTCGCCGCACTGTCGATCCAGGACCCGCGCGAGCGACCGGCCGACAAGCAGCAGCAGGCCGACGAGTTGCACCGGCGCTTCGCCGACGAGCACTCCGACTTCATCGCGCTGACCAACCTGTGGGGCTACCTGCGCGAGCAGCAGAAGGCGTTGAGCGGCAGTGCTTTCCGCCGGATGTGCAAGGCGGAGTACCTCCACTACCTGCGCGTGCGCGAGTGGCAGGACCTGCACAGCCAGCTCAAGCAGGCGTGCAAGTCCCTGGGCCTGCAACCGAACGAGACACCCGCCACACCGGACCAGGTCCACCAGTCGTTGCTCGCCGGGCTCCTCTCGCACATCGGCCTGCGCGACGTCGAGAAGCGGGAGTACCTCGGCGCCCGCGGTGCACGCTTCGGCATCTCGCCGGGCTCGTCGCTGTTCAAGAAGCAGCCGCAGTGGGTCATGGCCGCCGAGCTGGTCGAGACCACGCGGCTGTGGGCCCGGGGCAACGCCCGCATCGACCCGGCGTGGGTGGAGAAGCAGGCCCAGCACCTGGTCAAGCGGCAGTACTCCGAGCCGCACTGGGAGCGCAAACGCGCCAGTGCAGTCGCACTGGAGAAGGTCACCCTGTATGGCGTGCCCCTGGTCGCCGGGCGCAAGGTCGGCTACGGGCGGGTCAACCCCGAGGAGTCCCGCGAGCTGTTCATCCGGCACGCCCTCGTCGAGGGGGACTGGGACACCGAGCACCGCTTCTTCCACGACAACCGGGCGCTCATCGGGCGGCTCGGCGAGCTCGAGGCGCGCGCCCGCCGGCGTGACCTCATCGTCGACGACGAGACGCTGGTTGCCTTCTACGACAAGCGGATCCCGGCCGAGGTCGTGTCCGGGCGGCACTTCGACTCGTGGTGGAAGCAGACCCGGCGCGAGCAGCCGGACCTGCTGACCTTCACCGAGGACCTCCTGGTCACCGACGAGGCCGGGGCCGTCAGTGCCGACGACTACCCGCAGGTGTGGCGACAGGGCGCGATCGAGCTGCCGGTGAGCTACCAGTTCGAGCCCGGCACCGCGGCCGACGGCGTCACGGTGCACGTGCCGGTCGACGTGCTCAACCAGGTCGAGCCGGAGGGCTTCGACTGGCAGGTGCCCGGGCTGCGCCACGACCTGGCGACCGCGCTGCTCAAGTCGCTGCCCAAGGCCATCCGGCGCAGCTTCGTGCCGACGCCCGACCACGCGGCGGCCGCCCTCGCTGACGCCGACCCGGCTGGCGGGCCGATCACCGACGAGCTGGCCCGGGCGCTCAAGGCGCGCACCGGCACCGGCATCGACCCCATGGACTGGGACTGGTCGCGAGTGCCCGACCACCTGCGCATCACCTTCCGGGTCGAGGACCGCCGGCGGAAGGTGCTGGGGGAGGGCAAGGACCTCGAGGCGCTCAAGGCCCGACTTGCGCCGCAGGTCCACCAGACGATGGCTCGCGCCGCGTCAACGGTGGAGCGAAAAGGCCTGCGGCAGTGGGACTTCGGGGACCTGCCGGCGACGTTCGAGCGCAAGTCGGGGGAGCGGGTCATCCAGGGCTTCCCGGCGGTCGTCGACCACGGCGACAGCGTCTCGGTCGAGGTGCTGCCGACCGCGGCCGAGCGCGACGCGGCCAGCCGCCTCGGCGTGCGCCGGCTGCTGCTGCTCAACGCCACGGCGCCGTGGAAGCGGGTGCTGGCCACCCTGACCAACGCCCAGAAGCTCACCCTCGGCAACAACCCTCATGGCAGCGTGCCCGCCCTCCTGGAGGACTGCCTGGCCTGCGCGGTGGACTCCCTCGTGGCCGAGCGGCCCGGCGGCACGGTGCGCACCCCGGCCGAGTTCGAGGAGACGCTGGCCGTGGTCCGCCAGAACGTCGTGCCGCGGGTCCTCGACGTGGTCGCGTTCGTCGAGCCGGTGCTGCTGCGGGCCCGCGCCGTCGAGGTGGCCCTGTCCGGGCTGGCCAGCCCGCTCGTCGGGGCGCTCAGGGCCGACCTGACTGCCCAGCTCCAGTCGCTCATCCATCCCGGGTTCGTGGCGGAGACGGGCTACTCGCGGCTGCGTCACCTCGAGCGCTACCTGCGCGCCATGCTCGTGCGCATGGACAAGGCCCCCGGCGAGCTGGCCCGCGACGCCGAGCGCCTCGCCGTCGTCGAGCGCGTCCAGGCGGAGTATGCCGACCTGCTGGCCTCGCTGCCGCCCACCCGTCGCGCCGCGGACGACGTGCGCGACCTGCGCTGGATGGTCGAGGAGCTGCGGGTGAGCCTGTTCGCGCAGAC